>DASXUJ010000082.1 GCA_036504895.1 Syntrophorhabdaceae bacterium | reverse complement strand
ACTGCAGGGGAAGAGTGTTTCATTGTCCACGTAAACCCTCTCAAGTGACTGTATTTACAGGCTTATTGTACCACATGGCGTGAAGAGGGTCCAGGGAAAAGAGGGGAATGGAGGGATTATTTCACACGTTCTACGGCTCCGGCCTTCCAGACGGCACCTACCGGCCCATCTGAAGCTCCCCCGCCATTCCAGCGCCCACAGCCGGCCGGCACTAAATAAAGAGGCGTGCCGGCGGTAATGAATTGTGTGATCGGGGGAGGAGTCGTGTCGTGGGTGTTATGCTAATTGATGGAGCAGGGTGAGACTGCAGCAAGAGGGCTTTGCTTGCGCTCGCCCTTCTCTACTTGACACTATCACGTGTCGCCATTAGGTTAGGTTCATAGTAATTCATTCATCATTAGTCGCCAAGGGGGCTTCTATGGACAGTGGGTCGGTTCGGGTCAGGCTTATGCGGGCTGATGATTTTGATGCGATTGTCGGGATTGATGCGAGGGTGCTCAAGGTTCCCCGCCTGGAGTACTACAGGCTCAAGTTCGAAAAATTCATTCAGTCGAAAGATTATGTGCCCACCTCACTTGTGGCCGAGGACGATGACGGGACGGTGGTGGGGTTTATCATGGGGGAGCTCTATATAGGGGAATTCGGCATCTCCGAGGCGGCGACCCTGGATACCATCGGCGTCGATCCTTCGCACCAGTACAAGGGTATCGGCCAAAAATTGATACATGAATATGTGGAACACTTAAGATCGCTCGGCATCAAAAAAATGAATACCCTCGTGGATGAGAACGACTCCAGGCTGATACATTTTTTTAAAGCCAACAAATTTATCCCTTCGAAGATTGTGAGCCTGGAACGAAGCATTGAGAGTTGAAGGGGATATATGAAGAATCACTCCCCCGGCCTTGGAGAGGTTACCTGTCCATTTGTAGTCCCACCGGTCGATCTGTTACAATAAAGGCACTAGTGTGAGGAATATAAAATGGCCCCTGTCTCACGGGATCTTCAGATCTTTGCCAAACCCGGCGGTTCTTTGTGCAACCTCGAATGCCGGTATTGCTATTATCTGAAGAAGGAAGAGCTTTATGGCAAGGGCGAGGTATTCCGAATGTCCGACATCCTTCTCGAGGAGTATATCGTCCAGCATATCGAAGCCTCACCCGGACCGATAATCAGGTTTTCATGGCATGGAGGGGAGCCGACGATTTTGGGACTGGAGTATTTTCGGAAGATCGTCGCACTCCAACGCACAAATCTGAGACCCGGTACACAGATAATGAACGGTATCCAGACAAATGGCACCCTTCTCGACGAGAAATGGTGTCGTTTTCTTGCAGAGGAAGGTTTCAGTGTCGGCTTCAGCCTTGACGGCCCTGCATCGATGCATGACCGATACCGGTTGGACAGAGGGCAGGAGCCCACCCATGAGCGCGCGCTGGCGGGTTACAGGCTTCTGCGGCGATACGGGGTGCCCTGCGATATACTCTGTGTAGTCCATGACCAGAATGTTCTCCATCCTATCGAAGCGTATCGGTTCTTTAAAGATATAGGCGCCGGGTATATCGGGTTTTTGCCCCTCGTCGAACCTGGGGTCCATGGGTCCAGCGTAAGCGACCGCACGGTACCGGCAAAGGCTTTCGGAGATTTCCTCTGCGCAATTTTTGACGAATGGCTGGAGAATGATGGGGGCCGTATTAAGGTGCAAATATTCGAGGAGGTTTTCGCTACGGCCACCGGGCGCGAGCACGGGCTTTGCATATTCAGGAAAACCTGCGGTGATATTCCCGTGGTCGAGCACAACGGGGACTTTTTCTCCTGCGATCACTTTGTCGATCCGGACCATTACCTGGGCAATATTCTCGATAGACCTCTTGATGAATTGATCGATAGCCCTGCTCAAAGGGCCTTCGGGCAGTCCAAGGCAGACGGTTTGCCGCGCCTTTGCCGGAACTGTGAATTCCTCGACATGTGTAATGGCGGCTGTCCGAAAGACCGCTTTCTGCAGACTTCGGAAGGCGAAGAACTCAACTACCTGTGCGAAGGTTACACACGCTTCTTCGCCCACTGCCGCCCATTTATCGCCGAGCTGGCGGCCCTGAGTGAGCCTTTGAATTTTGAAGTTCAGCCGCCGTCGACTCCGGACCGGAATGTCCCGGTCAGCGCCGGAACAGGCCGCAACGATCCCTGCCCCTGCGGCAGCGGCAAAAAATACAAAAAATGCTGCATGAACCCTTAACTCTTCAGCTTCTCCTTCAAAAACGCTATCGTGCGCGTCCACGCGAGGTCCGCTGCTATCTTATCATAGCGGGCGGGATTCGCATCGTTATTGAACGCGTGCTGCGCGTTTGCGTAGATATATATCTTATAATCGACGCCGGCCTTCTTGAGGGCCTCTTCATAGGCCGGAATGCCCTTGTTGACCCCCTCATCGAGACCCGCGTAATGGAGAAGAAGAGAAGCCTTGATCTTCGGGACATCTTCCGAAGCGGGCTGCCTTCCGTAGTAAGGGACTACTGCCGTGACATCGGGTGAATTGACGGCGATCTGATTGGCCATGGCACCGCCCCAGCAAAATCCGACTACCCCTACCTTGCCTGTGGAGAGGGGATTGTTCTTCAAATATTGGACGGCGGCAAGGAAATTTTTTAACGTCGATTGGGGGTCAAGCTTTCCGATTAGGGCTACTGCTTTATTCTCATCCCCGGGGGTTCCTCCGGCAGGAGAGAGGGCATCGGGGGCAAGGGCCAGAAATCCCTCGAGGGCTACGCGCCGGTTGACATCGGCGATATGGGCATTAAGGCCCTTATTTTCGTGAATAACAACCACTCCCGGCACTTTCTTGGCCCCCTTGGGCCCGGACATGGTGGCGCGGACATCGCCTGTGGTGCCTTTATATGTGATATCCTGGGTGACGAGGCGCGGATCGTCCTTGGAAACCAAATCCGCACGGGCCTTCTTATTCTCCAGCAAGGCGAGAAGAGAATTTGCCGCCACGGCCCCTCCCGCGACAACCGATAATCTTTTCAGAAATTGCCGCCGATCGAGTATTCCCCAGCTGAACCTGTCGTACAAGTCGAATGCTTCATCGCCCGGTTGACTCTTCATAGGTGTCCTCCTTTTTGGGTTTACGATAGAAAAATGAATCGCTTAAGTGGTAAATATTTATCCTTATGGTGATTTTAAGAAAGGTTTGGCCCGGTGTCAAGGAGAGAAACCGGTCCCCCCAGGGCTCATCCTCAGGCCCCAGCTTTTTCCGAGAAAAGATTCTTCTTGACTCGTCTTCTACTATGTGGCTCTAATTTGGTAGAGTCAGGAGGAGTTTATGAATGAAAGAAGAAAAACCGCGATCAGGTTCCTGATCGCGCTATCATTGATGTTCATGACCGTTTCATGCGCATCTTATTCGCAGTCCGACGGGGTTCGGGTGGCGGCTACGGTGAAGTCTCCGGAGCCCGGGGCCTCCTCGTCCTCCGGCCAAATACCTAAAGGAGGGGCGGAAGCAACAGTTGACGCGGGGCTTCGCGCTTCCGGCAAAGACAATGTGGTGGTCGAGGACATCGGAACCCCACCGCCCGGCATGCGCAAACCCAGGACCTCCGCAAAGGTCGTTTCTTCCGATCCCGCGGGCGGGGAAGAGAATATCCCCTTCAGGGACCTTCCCGGCATTCCCATCGATGAGCGCCTTCTCACCAAATCGACGACCGTGGGACACGACGCATTGATCGAGAAGGAGCTTAAGCGGCTTCTCGGTGAATTCGGGGATAAAGGCACGGTGGAAACGATTTTTCTTAATGAAGTGAAGCTCTACGTAAAGGCATTTCAGACGAACGACCAGTACAGGAGGTTCATGAATGCCTCGCTCAGGCGTTCGGCGCGGTATATGCCCGCGGTGAAGGAGGTTTTCAGGAAGAGGAATATTCCCGAGGACATGGCCTTTATCGCCTTTCTCGAATCGGGTTTCAACCCGAATGCCCGGAGTCACGCCGGGGCCGTGGGCATGTGGCAGTTCATGCCGGGCACCGCCAGGCAATATTCCCTCAGGGTTGCCGATAGGACGGATGAGAGACTCGATCCCGTGAAATCGACCTTTGCGGCGGTCGAATACTTCCACGACCTCATCGCCATTTTCGGGCCCCGCTCCTTTCTTCTCGCCCTCGCGGCCTATAATTGCGGGGAAGGGAGGATCATAGGGTGCCTCAAGAAGATCAATAACCCCATGGAAGAGCGGAACTTCTGGCATATCAGGTCGTGCCTTGCCCGTGAGACCAGGGAATATCCCCCCAAAGTGATCGCTGCCGCGGTGATCGGGAGCAATCCCGAAACATTCGGATTTCCCCGGTACGAAGGCAATGGAGAGAGCCTCGAGATACGGACCGCCTTCGCGAATTTCCGTTCCCTTGAGGAAAGCGCACCCGAGGCGCGCCCGGTCCATGTCGAGCCAGTACGTAAGGCAAAAGAAGGAGCAAAACCTGTCCGCGTAGCCATAGCCGCAAAGCCGAAACCCCCCGAGCCGAAGCCGCCTGAACCGAAGCCCATCCTGTATGTGGTTAAGAAAGGGAATACCATTGTCACGGTCGCCGAGATTTTCAGGGTGGAAAAAGAAGATATCAAGAAATGGAACAAGCTCAGGAGTCTCCGTGTGGAAGCGGGGCAGAAACTGAAGATATACCCGGCCGCCTCCATGGAGGCAGTCAGTTATAAGGTCAAGAAAGGCGATACCATCACGGAGATCTGCCGGAGCCTGAAGGTCCGGCCCGCAACCCTCATCGCGGCGAACGGGCTGAAAAACGGCTATACCATCAAGCAGGGCCAGGTGCTCGTGGTCTACAGGGTAAAAGGTAAGGCGGCCGCACACAGGGCCTGATGCCCGTTGGATTACACTCAAGGAAAAATCAGCTAAATAGAGTTACTGAGATTTTGGGTCTGGTGAAAAGTGGAAGGTGCAAAGGTTGAGGGGTCCGCCCCTCAACCTTTGCACCATTGACCAAGAGTGAACGGCGGAGTGAAGGCCGGATGAAGGGGCTTTCAGCCGGTCCCTCGTGGAAGGATATAGAGAGCGGGCGTGCCGCGTAAGTTGCTATGTCCGCCGGAAAAGCTTCCCCTTACCCATGGGGAGCACGTGCTGCTATCGATAATATCCGTGCCCGTGTCCACCGCCATGGTACCCATAGTAGCCGCGATGATGACCATAATAGGGGCCCAGGGGCACTATGGCGCAACCTGCCATGAGCGTGAATGCGATAACTGCTGCGATCAATACTTTCATTTGTCCCTCCTTATTGCTGATACCAACTATGGTTTAATAAGCAATCCCCATGCCTGAACCCCATACTCAAAAATTATTGATATTGTTGAGTTATTTAATGAGAAAGGGAGGAATGTATTTCCTTTTTGTCGATTCCGGGCGGGAAGGGCGACAAAATTGTCATGGGCCGCACATATTTCCTTCAAAAATCACCATAAAAAGGCCAGTTAAAAGAACAACATCTTAAGGGCGTGACTCTTTTGCCGAAAAATATTAGGCAGGGTCCTGCATCAATACTGAAAAAACAGAAGCAAGGAGGCTGGTAGTGAAAAGGATAATTGTATCGAAGGATCTCCGGTTAATCTGTCTCGCTTTATCGGTTTTCGTCTTTTCCCCTTTTCTTTCCCTCTACGGGAAGGACTGCGCAAAAGAGCCCGATATGATCGCCATAGCCGACTGCCATCAGAAACGATATGAGAAGGCAGATAAGGAGCTGAACAAGGTCTATTCCGAGGTAATGAAAGACCTCACGCCGGAGGCACAGAAGAAACTGAAAGAGGCCCAGAAAGCATGGCTCAAATACAGGGACGCGGCCTTCGCCTTTGCTATCGAGTATAATAAAGACACCCGGTCCTACGGGAGTGTCGTGGTGGCGGACTACAAGGCGAGGGTAGTGGAGAAAAGGGTGCTCGAGATCAAGTTTGTGACCCAGTCGCCGGCAGACCCGCCGGTGGAGTGGTAAGATACCTATATTATATGACCTGTCTGTATGCATGGGCCCACATACACGTTCTTTGCGTGGGTCCGTCGATCAAAGACGGGATCGACCCTGAGGCCGTCCTCATTATCCCTTTGACAATGCCCGCCCCTTTCAGGCTATATTAAAGCGTGAGCCTTCCCAGCGCGCTCACAATTTCCGTGGAAAAAACCGGATGACCGAATCGATAAATCCTTCTCGTTGCGACCAATCTCCCAGGGAGCTGCTCCGCTCCTGCTTCGGATACGATAGTTTCCGGGAGCACCAGGAAGAGGTGATCGACCAGGTCCTCTCAGGGGGAGACGCCTTTGTGCTCATGCCCACAGGGAGCGGGAAATCGATCTGCTATCAGATCCCCGCCATGTTGCGTCCCGGCATATGCGTCGTGGTGTCGCCCCTTATCGCCCTCATGCAGGACCAGGTGGACGGCATCAGCCAGCTCGGCGTCAGGGCGGGTTTTCTCAATTCCACCCAAAACTACCAGGAATCATCCGCCATGGAGCGCAAGGCCGTGGCCGGCGAGATCGATCTCCTCTACGTGGCCCCTGAAAGGCTCGTAACCGAAAGCTTCATGCGCCTTCTCAGCCAGGCAAAAATAGGATTATTTGCCATTGACGAGGCCCATTGCGTCTCCCAGTGGGGACACGATTTCAGGCCCGAATACCTGGGTCTGGGCGTGCTCCCCGAGCGGTTCCCCTATGTGCCCCGCATTGCGCTTACCGCCACGGCGGATAATGTCACGAGAAAAGAGATCATCGAGAAGTTGCGCCTGGAAGAGGCGAAACAGTTCATCTCAAGCTTCGACCGGCCCAACATCCGCTACAGGGTCGAGGTAAAGCAGAAGGAAAAACAGCAGCTCCTCGAATTCCTTAAAAACGAGCACCCCGGCGACTCCGGCATCGTCTATTGCATGACCAGGAAGAAAGTGGAAGAGATCGCGGAATTCCTCTCGGACAAAGATATTCCCGCCCTGCCTTACCATGCGGGCCTCGACCGGGAGAAAAGGCTCAGAAACCAGAGGCGCTTTTTTCAGGACGAAGGGGTGATCATGGTGGCCACAATTGCCTTCGGCATGGGCATCGATAAGCCCGACGTCCGGTTCGTCGCCCACCTCAACCTGCCGAAGACCCTGGAGAGCTACTACCAGGAGACGGGACGGGCCGGAAGAGACGGTGAAAAGGCGGATGCCTGGATGATCTACAGCCTGGGGGACGTCATCGTCCACAGGCAGATGCTCGAAACCTCGGAGGGGGGCGAAGAGTTCAAGAGGATCCAGCGCAGCAAGATGGAGGCCATGCTCGGCTACTGCGAGACCACGAAATGCCGTAGACTTGTGCTTCTTAACTACTTCGGCGAGGAGCGCGCCGAGCCCTGCGGAAACTGCGATATCTGTGAAGGCACGGTAGAGACATGGGACGGTACCCTCGTCGCCCAGAAGGCCCTCTCCTGCGTCTTTCGGACAGGCCAGATGTTCGGCTCCACCTACCTCATCGATGTCCTTCTAGGCAAGGATAACGAAAGGATCAAAAGCTTCGGCCATCAGAAGGTCTCCACTTTCGGCATCGGGAAAGAGCTCACCGAGACGGAATGGAAATCGGTATTCCGCCAGCTCGTCGCCGCCGGAATGCTCGGCGTGGACGTAGGGGGAAAGGGAAGCTTAAGCCTCGCCCCCGGATGCCGCCCCGTACTGAAGGGCGAGGAGAAATTCGAGCTCCGCAAAGACCCCGTTCATGTGAAGGCCAAAAAATCAAAGAAGGCAAAGCTGACCATCGAAAGAGGCAAGATAGTCATCAAAGGCGACAGGGAGCCCGTCCTCTCGGAGGACGCGGGTGCCGAGCTATTCGAAGAGCTGCGAGCTCTCCGCATGGAGATCGCCAAAAGCCAGGAGCTCCCGCCCTACGTGATATTCCACGATCGAACTTTAAGAGAGCTTATCTACGCCCTGCCGGACACTTTGGAAGAGATGCGGAACGTCTCGGGCATAGGGCAGACAAAGATAGAAAGATACGGCGAGCAGTTCCTCGAAGTGATCAACGAGTACAAAAGAAAGCACGGCCTTGACCCGCAAGGATAGGCGATCCGAACTGGGACGGGACGCTTACATGCTTATGACAATGGAGGACGTACCCGAAGGACACGAGGTGAAGGAGTTTTCCCTCAATGTATGAAGAGGAAGTTGCTTTTCAAGAAAATCACGCAAGACTAAGGGATTTTAAGACCTTTCCAAGTATTTATCGTAACCTCACACCTGTTCTAGTTCATAATCATTAAAAAGAGCCTAAGAAGATTTGGGAACATTTTTGCCGTCACGGCGATCACAGTGAGGAGAATGATCTTGACAATGGAGCAACTATGCTCCATTATAGAGGGAGATGGATCAAAAAAGGCTACGAGTAAAAAGATACAAGTAACTGATATCATAAGAAAAGAAGAATTTAGTACGTACAGGTTTCCGAACGATGGCCTTGAACGATCCTGCGGGACGTGCCGGATTTCAAGTGATAAAGGAGTGAATGGAAAGGTTTTGAAGACTTCCCGGGCGGAAGATTAAGTCCATGACGGGGCGTGCAGGACCCCGAAAGACGCCGTTATGGCGATAAAGGAGGAACAAAAAATGAGCGACTCTAATTTGAATGGCAAGAGGATCCTGGCGGTAGACGATGAGCCGGACGTGCTGGCGGTTCTCAAAGACGAGATTATGGATGCGGCTCCGAGCTGCGTCTTTGAAACGGCAACCAGTTACGAAGAGGCGAACGGACTGCTTCAATCCAAAACCTATGACCTCGTGGTCCTCGATATTATGGGGGTCCGCGGGTTTGACCTCCTCAAGGTCGCAGTGAGCCGGGGTTTCAAAACGGCCATGCTTACGGCCCATGCCTTAACCCCTGAGGCACTGAAGAACTCCATGGACCTCAAGGCGAATGCCTATCTTCCCAAGGATAAGCTCAGCGAAATAGTCCCCTTTCTCCAGGACGTGCTCGCCCTCGACTACGAGTCCGGCTGGAAGCGTGTTTTTGAGAAGCTTTACACATTTTTCACGGAGAAATTCGAGTCCGACTGGCAGAAAAAAATAGGCTTGGAAGGGAGAACCTGGGTCTAGGCCAAAGAGGCCGGGGCTCGAGCGGGAATGGGCAGGGGCGGTATGGTCGCGAAATTCGTACTGCCGGGCCATGGCCCCCTGTCCGGGAGACCGCAGACGGCTTATTTCTTCTCATCCATTCCGCCGGTATTGCTCCTGACGGGAAAGGTGACAAAAAAGGTTGTTCCCCCTGACGCGGTGCAGTCATCGACTGTTCTGCAATGACTGCATTGGGCGATGTTCCCGGGGCAGGTATCCCGGTCGGTGGGTATGTAAATGCATCGGACACTCTCGAATGAAATGTCGAACCCGTAACGCTCGGCATAGTGCTTAATTCGGAGAAGTTCGAGGCCTTTGCCGCCCGCACCGAATTCGAAAGGTCTTTTTGTCGAGTAGAGATCGGTTTCCTCTGTGTGGAAGAGGCCGTCCATGACCGAGCCTTTATTTTCCTCAGTGATACCGATACCCCTGTCTGCCACGCGAAGAATGATGCCCGTGTCATTCTGCTCCGCAGCCACTTCAATCGACCCTCCTTCGGGCGTATTTTCAATGGCATTTTTGATCAGACCTTCGGTAACCTCTCTCAGGATGAAGGGATCTATAAAGACAAAAAGATCGTTTTGCCCCTCCACATCGATGCGCAGATTGCGATGCCCGGCGGCTCTCTCCATTTTTTTTACGGTGGAAAGGACAGACGAGTAGAGGTCGATGGCCTGAGCTGACCGGGGGCTACGACCGAGATATGTGCTTATCCACCCCTTGACGGCCTCCCAATGCGGGCGTATCGCTTCAGGTATTTCCGGAAGCTCCTCCATCCTTGCCAGAAGCCGCTCGATATCCTTGAGTATCATCCCTTCTTCAATTTCCTGGGATACCCTGAATATCTCGTCGGTCTCGGACGATATCTCGGACAGACGTTCCGTATTCCTCTCCAGGATGTCGATGATATTTTCGATGGCAGGGGTCAATAAATTCGCGAATCTTCGTTTCAGGATGCCGGTAGTGCTCTGAATCACCGAGATAGGTGTGTTCAGCTCGTGGGAAATGTGATTGACCGCCTTGGTTTTTGCCTTGTTCAGTCGCTCCAGTTCTTTGTGGGACCTGATGAGTACCTCTTCCGCCTCTTTCCTCTCGGTAACATCCCTGAGATAGAGAAGGTATTCGGATTTGCCCCGGTACGTAATAGGGGCGGCTGATACCTCCACATAGATTATGTCGCCCTTTTTAGTGATACCCTTGAATTCGTATCGTGACGGCACGGGTTCGCCTGCCTGCCGCTTTCTCTGCATTTCGGCAACCATCTCCAGGCTATCGGGATGTATATTCCATTTTACCGATTTTCCGATGGCATCTTCAGGGCCATCAAGCCCGAACATCTTAATATACTGTGAGTTCGCATACCGGCATATATCGCCCTCGAGGATGTTGATCGCATCGTTGGAGCTTTCGATGGCGGTCCTATATCTCTCCTCGCTTTCCAGGAGCGCTTCCTCGGCCTTTTTGCGATCCGTGATGTCGAGCATCGTACCTTCATATCTGATGGTCTTGCCCAATTCATCACGAAAAACCATGACGTTCGAGGAGACCCAATGTACCGTGCCGCTCTTCGTTTTCATCCGGGATTCAAAGCCCTGAACGGAGCCGGATGAGCGAAGAAGCCCTATGAGTCTCTTATGGTCCGACGGATCCAGAAAAAGATCTTCCGCGAAAAGCGAATCCCCCATCTCGACCGGCGACGCATATCCGTGTATTTTGGCGAAGGAAGGGTTGGCATGGATAAAACGGCCTTCGCGATCCGTCTGGAATATTCCTTCCAGGGCATTGTTCACGATGCTCCTGAATTTTGCCTCGCTTTCCAGGAGCGCCTCTTCTGCCCTTTTACGCTCCGTGATGTCGAGCATCGTGCCTTCATATCTGATGGTCCTGCCCTTTTCATCACCAAAGGCCACGACGTTCGATGAGACCCAGTGTATCGTTCCGCTCTTTGTTTTCATCCGCGATTCAAAGCCCCGAACAGTGCCGGACGAGCGAAGAAGCTCTATTAGTCTCTCGTGGTCGGACGGATCCAGAAAGAGATCCCTTGCGAAAATAGAATCCCTGATCTCCGCAGGGGACGCATATCCGTGGATAAGGGCGAAGGAAGGGTTGGCATGGATAAAGCGACCTTCACGGTCCGTCTGGAATATCCCCTCAATGGCGTTGTTAATGATATTCGTTAATTTCGCCTCGGTTTCCGTCAGGGCAAGCACGAGGTCTTCCAGCTCTTTTTGGGATCTTTGGTGGCGATCGGGATTTTCAGGTGTTTCCGTCATGATGGGGGTCTGCCTTTAGGTTTTTCTTCATCGTTTGATTTCCAGTTAAAAGGTTTCTTCTATTATAAGCTATTCTTAAATATAAATATTGCACTTTTTGATGTATTACCACCTCTTAAGAATCATCAAATAGCGCGCATGCCCGTGTGCTCCGGGAGGGTATGGAGCCAAACCTTTATTCTTGATAAAGGGACTTCGAGCAATCAGATGTCAAGATTGACTCCATACCCTTGTGGATCGGCGATATCTATCTTGACATTTTCCCATGATCGCCGCAAATTGCTTATTATGGTTTTAACGTAGTCTCATCCTGGCAGCTCATTCCCCCGGCAGACAAAGTTTTCCCTACATGATCGGGCTCCTTCAAAGCGATCAGGCATCAACGTAGGCACTGATAGTTTTAAAATGAAAACAAAGAGGGGATAGTAAGATGAAATGCTTGTTCATTCTCATTTTTGCCCTGCTTCTGTTCGGCTGTGCTACCAAGGGACCGGTCCTTTATCCGAATGAATACCTGAAGTCGGTAGGGGAAGAAAAAGCTTCCGGCGACATTGATGAATGTAAGAGTGGTGCCGATACATACGTCAAGTCAAGCGGCGGCCAGGAAGCAGTAAAAGGCACCGCGGTAGGAGGCGCGGCCGGGGCTGTAATAGGCGGAGCTGCAGGGGCAGTTACCGGAGATATAGGAGGAGGCGCCGGGATAGGGGCTGCGACAGGCGCAGCATCCGGACTCTTATATAGTATATTCAAAACCTCGGAGCCAAACCCGGTATATAAAAGCTTTATGGAGAAGTGTCTGCGGGACAAAGGCTATGAGGTAATTGGCTGGGATTAGCCTGTAGAGATTAGTATGTCAACGGGCTATTGGCCCGACCTATTGGTAATCGGTGAATTCAACTTCAAAGTCTAAACTGAGGGCAGACCAAGCCAGCCCGGGGCATACCCTTTTGTGATTATGGAAGGCATAAAAGTGAAAAAGTAAAGGGCGTTCCTTACGGCTTCCTAAATATCGTATTATTTCGGTTTTTTTCAAAAAACATCACACAGCGAGGACAACCTGAGAGGTGCAACTGTGGCGAAATCGACAAGCGACGCAAAGAGGCGAAGCTGATCGGTAAGGAAAAGGGCCGCTCTACTCTTCCTCGTGAAGCATCTGGTTGTAGATGAGAGAAGACGTTATCCGGGCGTATAGAAGAAGGTATTGAGCTGGTCACGAAAACAGGGGCATTTGGCTGTGTCGGCGTAATAAGAATGGTAATTTGAATGGTAATTTATTGCAATTCAGTATGGATTATTGCAAACTACCCGAGGGGAGGACTGGAAGAGATGTTCTTTCTCGTAAAACAAATGACAATCAAGCTAAGATAAGGGAGGTTCCGTATGGGTAAGGGTCTGGCTGGTAGAACCGTCTGGGGCTGCAGTTTTGCGGCGGTTCTGTTGTGCATCTTGATGTATTCGCTTGTCCCGACGGTAATGGCGGCTGATCATACCATTACGTTTGTAAATAACTGCAATGAAACGATTTGGCCGGGAGAAGGCGGTCCCCATCCTACCGGATGGGAGATGGCGGCCGGGGCGACAGTGGTCAAAACGATTCCCGTCGGGACTGCCGGCCTCACCTTTTGGGGCCGGACCGGCTGTACATTCAATGAATCGGGCAAGTGCCCCACGCAGGGAGTCGATTGTTGTAAATCAGGGGGATGCATCAGCTCCGCTGATACCACGTACTTCGGCTTGGAGTGTGCATCCGGAGGACAACCGCCTGTGGCCCTGTTTGAGCCTACCTTTGATGCAAATAGTCCCCACGGACCTCTCGACTATTTCGATGTGAGCCTCATCGATGGGTTTTCCCATGTGGCCATACAGGTTACACC
>DASXUJ010000081.1 GCA_036504895.1 Syntrophorhabdaceae bacterium | reverse complement strand
AGTGTAATACCACAAAACGATAGGTTTCTTGCCATCCTTTTCCTCTCTGCGCCCGCGTCTTCGTTCGCTCGGTTTCGACCGGTTCATGCCGATCTCACCAGTCACCCATCAGGATCAAGGTTCTTTAAGAGAACCCCTGTCGTAAGAGACCCAGAAAATCGTCGGTTCCCTGCCGTGTCCAGTAGGATCAAATCTCGTGGTTATAAGCCACCCCTTAAGAAGGCTCGCGGCAAGGGCAGATACGGCATCGGATGGCGGGGAAGGAGCCTAATCAAATCTCCTGGTTATGAGCCAACCCCATACAATAGTTTCCTTCCCCTATCTCTCACCCGAAAAGCTTTTTCTCATCGAAGACCGCCTGGTCCCGTAATACGTAATATGATGCCCGCGCGAGCTTATGGCTTACCGCCTTGATTGCGACATTGTTATTTGTCGTGGCGGCCTTTTTCGTATAGTACCGTGTGATGGCAGGATAGGACCTCTTCGCAAAATTGGCCGCCTCTACATAGGCCCAGGAGAGATACTTATTCCCATTCTTCCTGTTTCCCTCTCCCGTCTTCTTTTCATTGGATCGTCGTATGCTCTCGACGCACCTGCGATAGGAGGCGTAATGACCGACCTCGGAGAATCGGTCGATGTGGCCCACCTCCAGCATGATGGTGAGGGCAAGGGAACACCTGCAGGGACGCTCTTAAAAACTTAAATAAAAATTTCGCAATCGTCGAAAGAGAGTTATTTCTCAGTGATCACGAAATAACTAGCCCGGCAGATCCACGGATTCAACTATATAATTATGTCCCTCTGGTCCACTGCAAGAGAGCTTCTCCGCGTTTTCTATCTCTTACCATTTATAAAGAGGAATCATACTTCTTGCGTAATCAACTTTTTCGCGGGATCGTCCGGCCGTGGAAGTATGTACAGACCGCAATGCGAGTTAAAGCTGATCAGATACAGATTGCGATTGAAGTCCCGATTTATTGGCAGTCCCACACTGAGAGGGTCTGAAAACTACCCACATGGATGCACCGGATGATCTCTACCGCGATAAGGGCAGTCGTGGGGGCATTCAGAAATCCCTCGAGGTCGGGATGTTTCCTCATGAGTATCCCTGCAAATTCCTCCCATGTCTTACCTTTCCTGATTCGCTTTGCGGCTCCCAGAATGGTCATTGCTTCCGTCTCCAGCACCCTGTTCTTGCCTTTGGAGCGGTTGTCGATGAGGATGGCGACTTGGGCTGAATGTAAAATATTGCTATATTTGCGCGTACCCTTTGGGGTTGCGAAAATAACCCTTTTCAGGTCCGGCGAGAGGGCATAGGAGATAAGTGACGTGTAGGGTTG
Source organism: Syntrophorhabdaceae bacterium (assembly GCA_036504895.1). Classification (NCBI taxonomy): domain Bacteria; kingdom Pseudomonadati; phylum Thermodesulfobacteriota; class Syntrophorhabdia; order Syntrophorhabdales; family Syntrophorhabdaceae; species Syntrophorhabdaceae bacterium. The sequence goes on along the minus strand of DASXUJ010000081.1, from coordinate 38,965 downwards.
ACCCCCGTCGTCGGTAGCGAGGACCCCGAAATACTCCTTTGCATCGAACGCCTTGAGCCGCTCCGGTATTGCTGCGGTCCCCTTACTGGTAGTGACGGGTATCTGTTCTTTTCTCGCCCTCATATCTTTGGCGGTTCCTTTCATATTGCCTATTATAAAGCCTGTATCTGCTCTATGAAGGCTTTGATGTTACACTTCGATTTGCACCCATTATAACTCATGTAACGGATTTTTCAATACCCACTTCTCTCTTTCCATGTCCTATCGTGTATCCTCAAGAGTTGTGAGGGCAAGAGGCCTTATCTGACGAGGATCAAACGCGACGGAAGTGGACAACGCTAATGATTGTATTATATTTTCCTTAGCTTTTAAGGACAAAACAGAAATGAAAAAATTGTTTATTTTCCTGGCGGCTTTATTATTCCCGGGGTGCGTTGGAATACCCGCGAATGTAAGACCGGTTGATAATTTCAACTTGGAAAGATATCTTGGAAAGTGGTACGAGATTGCGCGACTGGACCACTCTTTCGAGAGAGGTTTAACTCGGGTAACTGCAGATTACAGCCTTCGGAACGATGGCGGGGTGAGAGTGATAAATCGCGGGTATTCCGTAAAACAAAACAAGTGGAAGGAGGCAGAAGGCAAGGCCTATTTTGTCGGAGGACCAGATCAAGGTTACCTGAAGGTTTCTTTCTTTGGCCCCTTTTACGGCGCATATGTCGTATTTGAACTTGACCATGAAAACTATCAGTATTCACTTGTATGCGGCCCCGACAAATCATACTTATGGCTTCTGGCCAGAAGTCCGCAAATAAAGGAAAGCATAAAGGAGGCGGTCATCGCAAAAGCAACCGCATTGGGCTTTGACACCGGCAAACTGATATATGTCAATCAGGACCAATAGCGTCGCGATTATCTGCAGCGTCTTCCGCGCGATCCTCCCGGCAAAGAAGAAGTAGCATTCGTTCAAGTTATAAGGATGCCCGAAGCCTTGTGGCAGCTACGCATGGTTTCTTAACATGAGCTCGACAGGGTAGGGATTGAAGTAGTACTGCCGTTTTAAGTAGAGCTCCCCGTATTTGCGGGCGTAGTGGTTCATGAGAGTGATCGGCACGATGAGGGGGACATACCCATCGTGATAGGCCCCGATGATCTCAAGCAGTTCCGCCTTTTCATCGGAAGTAAGCTGCTTCTTGAAATAGCCCATTCCATGGAGGAGCACATTGGTATTCTTTCGGGGGGTAGCCTCGAGGCGGAGCGATTCCATAAGAAGATTGACGTACGACATCCGGAGTTCCTCGGGCTCGTACTCGCCTGCCCCGGCGACCAGTCGCCCCAGCATGCCGTAGTGCTTGGGGCTGTGGGCCAGGATGAGGAGCTTCATGTCTGTATGAAAATCGATCAGGTCTTTGATCTTTCCACCTTTCTTACGCAAGTCCTGCCAGCGCGCGTACACAAATACCGCATCGATGAACGTTTCCCTCAGGGATGGATCGTGGAGCCTGCCATCGTCCGTGACGGGGATCAGGGGATTCCGCCGGGTAAATGCGGCGGCAAAGATACCTGCCCCACTGTGGCTCGGCATCCCTGAGTCCGTATACACCTTTACCCCCTTCAGGCCGGAGCTGGGGGACCGACTTTTGAAGATGAAGCCGCAAAGTTCTTCGCCCTCCAATTCACCCAACTTCCGCTCTGCCCAACCGAGCATACCATTGGTATGATCTACACGGGTACGGACCGTAACGAGGCGGGGTGAGACCGGATCTCCCACAAGGCGCAGGGCCTCCCTTGGGATAGGAAGGCCGTATTCGACTTCCGGACAGACGGGAACGTAATCGAAGTACTGACCGAGCGTTTCCGTAATGTACCTGTCAAGCTTGTGGCCCCCGTCATAGCGGACCTTCTCTCCCAAAAGACACGTGCTGATCCCTATCTTGATTTTTTCCATGACTATCCCCTTAATGAGGCCGGCCGGGACTGAAGCCAAGGACATCACCGAGCGCCCTTATTGCGGCGAGGTAGCCGCACATCCCGTGGACACCGGCGCCCGGAGGCATCGAGGCCGAACAGATGTAGATGCCTTCGGCCGGCGTTGAATAGGCCCTCCATCTCCCGAAGGGCCGCACAAAAAGCTGCCAAAAATCCTGCACGCCCCCGACTATTTCTCCCCCGATATAGTTCGGATTATACTCCTCCATATCGGCCGGCGACATGATGTGCTTCGCTATAATCATATCATGAAAACCCGGGGCGAATCGTTCTATCTGGGCCTCAATCCGTTCCGTCATATCGACCTTGCACCCATTGGGAACGTGACAGTACGCCCAGGCGGTATGCGTGCCGGCAGGCGCCCGGCCCGGATCGAAGAGACTGGGCTGCGTCAGAAGGACGAATGGTTTCCCGGCAGGCACTCCTCGCCAGACATCCTGCTCTGCCTGCGCGATCTCCTTCGGGCCGCCTCCCACGTGAAGCGTGCCTGCCCGCGCGCAATTCGGGTCCCTCCATGGTATGGGTCCCTTGAGGGCCCAGTCCACCTTGAAGACCCCGGGCCCATGGCGCTGCGACTTCAGACGGTCGCGATAGCCGACAGGGAAACGCTCCCCGGCGATGCCGGCAAGGCGCTCAGGGGCAATGTCGAACAGTAGAGCGCCTGCCTTTGGCAGATCATCGAGAGATGAAACGGGCATCCCGGTTCTGATTACGCCGCCAAGAGAGGTGAAGCAGGAAGCGAGAGCATCTGCGATAGCCCTTGAGCCTCCCTTCGCGATCGGCCACCCGACTGCATGGCCCAATATGCCGAGCATAAGCCCGAAGGCGGCGCTCGACAGATGTTGCAAGGGCAGAACCGAATGAGCCGCGTTCCCCGCAAAGAGGGCTCGGGCCCTCACGCCCTTAAACCATCTTTCGCCGAGGGCCGTTGCAGACCGCACGGCGCGGGGCGCAAAATGCATGAGTGAGAGGGGATGGCGCGGAGGACCAAGCGGTCTTAACAGATCGGCCACAAGTTCGTCCCACTTTCCGACCATGGGGCCAAAGAGTTGGCGATAGGGGCCGGCATCAGGGCCGAGGCCTTCCGCCGTCTTGTCCAATGAACGCTCCAATAATACGGCGTGATCGTCATCCAGCGGGTGGGCGAGGGGGATGGGCGGCTGAATCCACTCGAGGCCACGAGAGGAAAGATCCAGGAAACGGAAGAACGGGGAGGCGAGCGCCAGAGGATGTATTGCCGCGCAGACGTCGTGGTGGAACCCGGGAAGGGTGAGCTCCTGAGTGCGCGTCCCGCCGCCGATGGTCTCTTTGGCTTCGATAAGCAATACGGACCGCCCTGCCTGCGCGATGGTCACCGCCGCGGCGAGACCATTGGGCCCGGAGCCGACCACAACGGCATCGTATTCACGGTCAGACTGAACGGACCTGCGCTTCACGGACACCTCCCACTAAAGCTCCGAGCCACCGCACAGGCTCGTGCGCCAACGTCCTGACCTGGGCGTTGTACCAGACGTTCCCGAACTGCCGCCATTGTCTCGAGTGATCCACGCAAATGGTCTCGGAAGCGATCGAGGCCGGTACTCCAAGATAGGCGGCCAGTGACGCGAGCACGTGGGCCCATATCCTCGCCTGGATTTTCGACCCGACAAGGTGAAACGCAATTTCATAGATCGGGTCACTGGCGCGCGCCAGGCCCATTATTTGCACTATGGTCTTCCCCTCCGCCTCGAAGGCGCTGAACGACACAAACCCGGATTCCGGATGTCCCTTCGGGCAGCAGAACGTGAACGACCTGTCGTCGGCATAGAGCACCATTACTCCCGTGGAAAGCGGTCCTCCCGGCGTAGATGAGTGAAGGAGGACGATCTCGCCTGCCACGATACCCGCCGGGGACGGAAAAAAATGGTTGTATGACGGCTGGAAGCCGGGAAAGTTGTGCTTGAGGCATGCGATAGCGTACTCAGGGGTGATCTCGGGATCGCTCACATGGAGCCAATAGGTTTTTTGCCACAATTGGCCGAAACCATTGACCGGACCCACAGGGCGGCGACCATTTACGTTGAGGTTCCGCGCCTTTTTCAGCGCTAAGGGAACGATCAGCGAGTCCGTGGGTTTTGCCCAGTAGTGCGTGTCCACCGTGATGCCCGCGTGAAACGGCTCCTCAGGCGGAGTTCCCTGGAAATCAACACCGAGGGCCGAAAGGGCACCGAACTCGCTTGGAAAGACCTCGATGGCCTGATCCAGTTCCGTCACCTCGAGGACATCCTTAAGGCCTTCTGCCAACCCGAACGCGACCAGGCGCTGCCCCTTCCGCCTGGCACGGGCAATGACCTTCACGAGCATGCCGGCCCCCAACCCGTTCATTCGCCGGACCTGAGACCAGTCCAGCGCGATCGATTCGGGCCCCTTCGAATCCTTGCCCAGGGACGCGAGTAAGGATTCTTCCCCATGATCCAATAGCTCAACCGGCAAAGATACGACCCATACCTTGCCATCCGCAACAGTTTTGATACCGATAACAGGATGGGACGTCGCCGGTTTCCCGTCCGACGGCATGGGAGGCGTCTCGGCCAATCGGTCCCTCGCAAGATTCAACCGGTTGGCATACCCGGGCAGCAGCCGGAGGACCGTCCTTACAAAGACGTTGCCCGCCATCCTGTCAAGGTAGGCCAGTTGACTCGCCCGGCCCACAAGGGCTTGAGCATAAGTCGGGTACGCATGGGTCACGTTATGCAGCTTGTGTAAGGGTCGATGCATGGCCTTAATCACCTGTGCCTCGTGGATGACCTCGCTCGCGGCTTCACCGAGGATGTGGGCGCCCACGAGCCGTCCCCGGCCATCGCAAAGGAACTTGGCCATTCCTACCTCTTCCCCGTCTACCAGGGCGCGGCGCATATTCGTGTAGTCGAACCTGTATACCTGTAGCTCATGTCCGTATTTTGCGTGGGCTTCCTCTTCCGTAAGGCCAAGGTATGCCAGCGGAGGGTCCGTGAATATGACATACACGTTGTTGTGGTAATCGACGCGCCGCTTAATAGGAAGCATCGCATTCGTCGCGGCGATCATACCATGGTACTCCGCCGTGGACGCCAGTTGAAAGGGACCGACAATGTCGCCGCAGCCATATATGTTCGGAGCGGAAGTCCGGAGCTTGTCATCCGCGATGATCCCTCTGGCGGTATATTTCACCCCCGCCTTCTCAAGAGACAATCCCTCCAGGTCGGGTTTTCTTCCGATCGCCACGAGCACCCGGTCTGCCAGGACCTTTCCTGGTTGCCCCCTTTCGTCCTCGTACATGAGCGCCACGCCGTCCTCTTCCCTTGAAAGACTCTTCGCTTTCGCGCCGGTAATCAGGTTGATCCCGTCAGCTCGCAACGCGCGCAGCAGATGGGTCGTTATCTCCCTGTCTGCCGTGGGTATAAGACGGGTCGCCATTTCCACTACGGTAGTCGTTACACCGAGCCGTCCGAAGGCCGACGCGTACTCGATCCCATCGACACCGCCGCCGAGGATCACGAGCGAGCCGGGCAGGGAGTCAAGCTCATAGAGGGTCTCGTTCGTCAGATAATCGATGCCCGCGAGACCGTCGATGGGAGGAACCAGGGGACGGGTGCCAACGGCGATAATGAACTTTTCTGCAGAAAGGACCCGTCCGTCCACTTCGATGTGATGGTTGTCGGCAAACGCTGCCGTCCCCGAGAGCATATGGATGCCTATCCGCTCAAACGTATCCGGGAGGTCTTTCTCGTACGCCTTCTGAACGACGGACCGGATTCGTGCCATGACTCCTTCGGTGTCGATACCACCCGGGCACTTCACCCGAAGTCCGAGGCGATCGAGAGAGGCCGTTTCCCGGCTCAAGTGGCTCAAGCGGATGAGGGCTTTGCTGGGTATGCACGTGAAGTTGGTGCAGTTACCGCCGGTCCTTCGCTTCTCGACCACCGCCACATGCTTCCCGAGGCTGTTTGCCGTCACCGCAGAAACGAAGCCGCCGATACCGGCGCCGATAACGATCAGATCGTAGTCATGCCACGTCCCCATAGATCACCGTAATCAATTAATTAATTATTTGCACTCATCCGGGATTTTGCAAACCGATTCTCAGCGGCATTGGTAGCTGCGGTCGAATCGCACCTGCCACTGTTTCGGGTTGTCCCGATTGAGTAGCAGGTTTAAGGAGTGAGACGCGTCCTATCTCGGGAGAAGAGGGTATACGGACTATACCCCACGCTTTTACGCTGAGAGCCTTTTGCGGCTACCGCATTAAGAAGATGCATACGCAGGAGGGCTGGAGCGGACCATGGCGGCGCATATGGGCCGCCTGCCAAATTGCGGTGGCCCCACGACTTACACGACTTTATGTCTTTGATTTACGCTTTTGAGAGTACGCTTTTGACGGATTGAGCTAGTCGAGGCCGAGCCTCTTCATCTTCTCGATCAGGGTGGTCCTGTTCATGCTCAGCATCTGGGCTGCCCTGCTTTTTACGCCTTTGGTCTCGTTGAGGGCCTGGAGGATGAGGGTCTTCTCGAACTCGGAGACCAGGGAGTCATATCCCTTCTCTATTGCGAGCTGCGGGGGGACTTCCTTCTTGCATGAGTAGAACTTCTCAGGGAGATCGTCGATATCGATATAGCCGGTTTTCTTCAGGACTACCAGCCTCTCCACCAGGTTTTGAAGCTCTCTCACGTTTCCTGGATAACCGTACTCCATGAGGACGCTCATCGCTTCTTCGCTGAATCCTTCTATTGACGCGTTATTGATCTGGTTGGACCGCTCGAGGAAATAGCTGAAGAGGAGCGGGACATCCTGCATTCGTTCTCTGAGCGGCGGAATATGGATGGGAACCACATTGAGCCGGTAATAAAGGTCTTCCCTGAACTTCCCCTCCGCCACGAGATCTTCAAGCTTTCGGTTTGTCGCCGCGATGATCCTCAGGTCGACTTTGATGCTCTTCGAGCCGCCGATCCTTTCGAAGGTCTTCTCCTGGAGCACCCGGAGGAGCTTGACCTGGAGGTTAAAGCTCATGTCGCCGATCTCGTCGAGAAAAATGGAGCCGCCGTTGGCCAGCTCGAAGCGTCCGAACCTCGTGCTCACGGCCCCGGTGAATGCGCCTTTTTCATAACCGAAAAGCTCGCTCTCGAGAAGGCTTTCGGGGATGGCCCCGCAATTGACCACTACCAGGGGATTATCTTTCTTGGATGAATTGTAATGAATTGCCCGGGCAACGAGCTCTTTGCCCACGCCGCTTTCGCCGGTCACCAGTACCGTGGCGTTCGTATCCGCGACTTTCTCTATGAGCTCGAAAACCTTCTGGATGGGGAAGCTGATGCCTATGATGTTCTCGAACCTGTATTTATCCTTGAGGCAGTTTCGGAGCATCGTATTTTCCCGGATAAGCTTGCTTTCCGAAAACTTTCTCAGGAGGTTCGCCTTCAGGGTGAGGCCTTTCGGGATATTCTCGCTCTTCATCAGCCTGTAATAGTACATGGCGGAATCGACGGAGGCGAGGACCTCCTCGAATTTAAAGGGCTTGAGGAGATAATCGAAGGCGCCGCACCTCATGGCGGTGATCGCGGTCTCGAGGCTTCCGTATCCCGTGATGACGATGCCGAGGGTATCGAGGAATTCCTTCTGCACGAAATTTATGAGTTGAAGGCCGTCTATCCGGGGCATCATCAGGTCCGTGATGAGGACCTGGTAATGATTGTTTTTGAGGGCGGGCAGGGCCTTTCTGCTTTCAAGGAAGGGGTCTACCGTGTAGCCATTGGCAACGAGGAATTCGGTGAGCATGTTGAGGATGCTCTCCTCATCCTCAACGATTATTATCTTGCCCTTTGCCGCGCTTTCAGTCGCGCTGTCACTCATAAGAAGTCATACCTTGCGCCATTGGATTTCAGTTCATCCATTATACACTTTTTCATACCTTTTGCCGACCAAAAAGAAGGCTCCCTTCCGAAGGAGGGACCCAGGGAGACAATAAAGGTGAAGGTGCGACGGACGCGGTGCGCCCCGGCGCTATCCCTTCCCTTCAGCAGCAGAGCTTTACCACTTCCCTCGCTATGGCCTCCAGGGGAAGGGTGCGGTCGACGCCGCCAAATTTTATCGCTTCCTTCGGCATACCGAAGACCACACATGAGTCTTCGTCCTGGGCGATATTGAAGGAGCCTGCATCCTTCAGCTCGCGCATACCCCTTGCGCCGTCGTCACCCATACCCGTCATGATGACGCCCACCGCATTTTTCCCCGCATAGCGGGCGGCCGAGCGGAAAAGTACGTCAACGGAGGGCCTGTGGCGGCATACGAGGGGGCCTTCTCTGACCTCCACGTAATAGCGTGCCCCGCTCCTTTTGAGAAGGGTATGCCGGTTGCCCGGTGCGATGAGCGCCCGCCCTCTTACCACCGTATCGTCGTTTTCCGCTTCCTTTACCGTGATGCGGCAACTGCTGTCGAGCCTGCGTGCGAAGGCGGCGGTAAAGGTTTCGGGCATATGCTGGACGATGACCATCCCGGGCGCATCGAGAGGCAGGGCTTCGAGAAAGGACTTGAGGGCCTCGGTGCCTCCCGTGGAAGCGCCCACCACTACAACCTTGTCCGTAGTCTGGATCATGGCCTTTGAAGAAGGCTTTTCTATCACCGCATCCGCCGTAAGCTTGGGCGCGACGTGGAGCGTCCTGGGTGCGACCTTCTTCACATGGGCAAGGCGCGCGGCCTTTACCGCATCGCAGATGAAGACCTTCGACTCCTCGAGAAACTGCTTGACCCCAAGCCTCGGTTTCTCTATGATGTCCGCCGCCCCGTATTCAAGAGCTTTAAGAGCGGTTTCGGAGCGGGAGCCGGTGAGGCTCGAGCAGATGACCACGGGGATAGGGTGCTGACTCATAAGTTTCTGGAGAAAAGTTATGCCGTCCATACGGGGCATCTCGATGTCGAGGGTTATCACGTCCGGCACTTCTTCCCTGATCCTCTCCGCTGCGATAAAGGGGTCCCGGGCGGTGGCCATTACTTCGATGGCAGGATCGGATGAGAGGACTTCCTCAAGCGCCTGCCGGACTACCGCCGAATCATCTACTATAAGGACTTTGATCTTCTTCATTGAATACTCCGTTTAACTCCGTTTTTCTGATGCGTTTCAGGAGGATATGCCCTGTATGGGTATCGAAGAGTATCTTTCTGCCCGCTTCACCTCGTACGTCCTCGGCCAAAAGCATCAGTTTTTCCTTTTTTATCGTCTCGAGGGCTACACGTACATTCTGGGCGCCCACCGTGGCCGGCGCCCCGTCTCCGCTTATAGAAGTAAGGACGTCGGAGCCGCCGAAGAGCTTTACCTCGATCTCGTTCCGTTTGATGCCCCTTGTCGTAAACCAATCCACCATGTACAGGATCGAGAGGTCCGCATAGCGGAAGGCAGCCGGACCGGAGGCAGCCTCTCCTTTCGGCAGCATGGCATGGCACATGACCCCTATCCTGAAGCGCGGGTGGTACATGGTGACCGATATGCAGGACCCCAATACGGTCGAGACAATGGTGGGTTCGGTTGCCACGACAAGCTCTCCCGGCTTCAGATAAATTTTGGACAGGGGATTGGGGGCAACCCTCATATTTTCTTATATACTGTGGGAGCCACGGACACAAGAGGTACATCCATGCCGAAAAGGGTCTCCGAATGGCCCATAAAGATAAAGCCCCCGGGTGAGAGAATGCGGCAGAATTGGGTAAGCAGTTTTTCCTGAGTCGGTTTATCGAAATAGATAATGACGTTTCTGCAAAAAATTATATCGACCTGCTCTCTAAAGCCAAAATTGTTGTCCATGAAGTTGAGCCTCCGGAACCTGACGAGAGAACGGAGCTCCGGCGCCACGCGGTACTCCTGCTTCGATTTGTCCCTGCTTCTCAGCAGGTACTTCCTTTTCATCTCATACGGAATAGGAGCGACCCGCTCCTCATTGTAGACCGCGTCCTCCGCTTTCTTCAAGACGCTCGTCGAGATATCGGTGGCGAGAATGAGGAAGGCGAAGCCGGATCCTTCAAGGCGCTCTGCGAAATCCTTGAGCACCATGGCGAGGGTATAAGGCTCCTCACCGCTCGAGCACCCTGCGCTCCACACGGTAAGCCTCTTTCGAGTGCCCGATCCCCTGGTACTCATAAGTGACGGCAAAACCGATTCGACGAGGATATGAAAATGGTTCGGCTCCCGGAAAAAATCGGTCTTATTCGTGCTCACTTCGTTGATCATGAATGAGAGCTCTTCCTCCATGCCCCGGGGGCTGAAGAGGTAGTCACAATAGCGGGAGAAAGAGTTCAATCCCAGCTTTCTCAACCTTTTCTGCAGCCGGGCCTCAAGCATCGGCTTCTTGGCATCCGTAACCTTGATGCCGCACTCCCCATGGATAAACCTGGCCAGACGGGAAAAATCCCGAGAAGTCATCACGACTGTGCCCGGAGGGGCGGTTCGAGCTCGTTCCATGGTCATTTAAAGGGACTGTGTCCTGCTATTATAGGGACTCACTCGCACTATAATAGGGGCTCACGTCGCCCCCTCAGCCGGCAAAAGCCGACTGAGCCTCCCCCTCGCGCTCGCGGTGCGAGCTACACGCGCGGGATAGATTCTCCTCTCGTTCGTTCTGCGCCACACGTAAATGTTACCGCGTATCGCATGCTCACTTTTAACTGGTGTCGCCCCCTCAGCCGGCAAAAGCCGACTGAGCCTCCCCCGCTTAAAGCGCCCACTGTTGGTCGCGGTCGCGGTGCGAGCTACACGCGCGGGGAAATTTCTCCTTTGTAGTTCATTCTCGATCACGCATAAATGTTCTTGCGTGTCGCAGGCTTTACAGCTATTGAAAAGTGACACACGCATTACGCGTACACGCTTCACACGCCCCAACGCATCATACGCTTCACACACATGAACGCATCACTCGCTTCTACTGGTTCACCGCTTCGCTTCGCTCCTCGGCGGTTTTTTCTCCTATAGCGTCGGTCATCAGCAGCTCCTCTTCGGAGAAAAGGCGGTCGATGTCGAGGATGATGATGAACCGGTCGTCACGCTTACCCATGCCTTTGATAAAATCCGTCTTGAGTCCCGTGCCTATTTTCGGGGCGGGCTCTATCTGGCCTGGCTCCAGCTCGAACACTTCCTGTACGGAATCGACGAGGGCCCCGAGAACGGTCGTCTCCTCGCCGATAGTGACTTCCACCACTATGATGCAGGTGTGGACGGTCTTTTCCCCCACGGCGAGATTGAATTTCACGCGCATATCCATTACCGGCACCACGCTGCCCCTCAGGTTTATCACTCCCCTCATAAATTCGGGTGTCTGGGGCACCTTGGTGACGCTGGTAAACTCGAGGATCTCCCTCACATTCGCCACATCGAGGGCAAAGGATTCATCACCCAGGTTGAAGGTGAGGTACTGTCTCGTTTCGATGATACCCGGTACGCTCATAAGTTGCCTCCTTAAAGCCTTAATCACTCCTAGTTATATGGTCGTCAGCGGAGCGGTTTTCTTAAACCGCCATGGTGACTCTATGTCAGAATCTCTCAAATTCATCATCCAGAGGGTCTTTCCACTGGCTCAGGTTGAGGAGGGCGACGCCTTTCGGATTCGCGCCGCCGGCTTTGTGGGGGCCGGCAATGGATGACTGGACCGGAGATTTGGTACGGGCCGGGAGGACGCGACGGTCTCCTGGAGCTGTTCCGCCTGACTGGCGAGCTCTTCGGAGGTCGAGGACCTGCTCCATTCCCGATGCGTTCTGCTGGATCACCTGGTCGAACAAAAGGAGGGGCGAGGGGGGGGGCGTGGCCTACCTGTCCAGTATCTCCCGTATCTTGTCCGCCAGCTCTTCGAAGGAATAAGGCTTTTGTATCGCGTCTATGCCCTGTTCGAGGATAAAATTTGTATGGATGCCGTTTAAGCTATACCCGGTCATAAAGAGGGCGCGGAGGGCGGGTTTGATCTTCTTCATCGCCTCATACGTTTCCCGACCGCCTATTCTCGGCATTACCACGTCTATGAGGGCGAGATCGATCTGACCATGCCGTTCCCGGAAGATATCGATCGCCTCCTCGCCGTTTGCCGCGGTGATGACCCGATACCCTAAGCTTTCCAGGACTTCCGCGGCAATATTGCGGAGAGGGTCCTCGTCTTCGACCACGAGCACGGTCTCGCCCCCTCCTTTCCCCACGGCCCGCGACAAGGGCTCTTCCTGTCTTACCCCTTCCGTGGCGGAGGGGAGATAGATTTTGAAAGTGGTCCCCTTGCCGGGCTCGCTATATACGTTGATAAATCCGTTGTGCTGCTTCACGATGCCGTATACCACCGAGAGGCCGAGCCCGGTGCCCACGCCTTTTTTCGTAAAGAAAGGCTCGAATATCCTTCCCAGGGTCTCCTGGTCCATGCCTGTACCCGTGTCCGTAATGGAGAGGACCACGTATTCCCCCGGCCTGCTCTCCGGATGAAACCGGCAATAATCGGAGTTTAAGGTCCGGGAGCCGGTCTCGATGACGATCTCTCCTCCTTCGGCCATGGAATCACGGGCATTGATTACGAGATTGAGCAGTATCTGATCTATCTGACCCACATCCACCTTCACGGAAGGCAGCGACGGGCCGGTAATAACCCGCATATCGATATTCTCCCCTATCACCCTGCCCACCATGCCGGTAAAACGGGCAAGGGTTTCGTTGAGGTCGACCACCTTCAGCTCGAGAAGCTGCTGCCGGCTGAAGGCGAGGAGTTGTTTGACGAAATCGGCCGCCCGGAACACCGCGTTCTCAATGGAAGAACAGTAATGAGCGACCTTGTGTTCCGCGGGGATATGGCCCTTGGCGAGCTGGGCGTTTCCGAGGATGATGTTGAGCACGTTATTGAAGTCATGGGCAATGCCTCCCGCAAGCCTTCCCACGGTTTCGAGTCTTTGGGACTCCCGAAGCTGGCGTTCCAGGATCTTTTCCTTGCTTATATCGAGGGCAGTGCCTACTATTGCGGGGCGGCCTTTGTAGGTGGAGACGGCGCCCAGAACCTTGAGGGTCTTCATCTCTCCGCCATCGAGGACTATTCTGAATTCGTATTCCGCGGACTCCATCTCTCCCGTGAGTCTCTTTTGAAGCTGGGAACTTACGATCTCCCTGTCCTCGGGGTGGACCTTGTAGAAGGGGTCCGCCTTGTCGACCACCTCCTCCCACGCCACATTGTGCATTTCGGAGAACTTATGGTTCACGAACTTGAAAACGCCGTCCTGTATCACATAAATACCCACAAGAGAGGTTTCTATGATATTTCGATACTCCTCTTCCTTTTCTCTGAGGGCAATATGAGCGTGCACGACTTCGGTCATATCCTCACAGGTAGTAAAGACATCGCCCGTCTCCAACTCCAGGGTCTGAAAATTGATCATCTTCACGCTCCCGTCCCTGCACGTGACGGAGAGGGTCTCCGGGGGCATTTCGCCTGATTCGATGACCTTCATCCAAAGGCCGGCCGCTTTTTTACGGTAGCCATCATCAGGGAACGCGTTTTGCGCCCAGGCGGATGAATCGGGGATATCGACGAGACTGTAGCCGAAGAGCTGGGTGAATCGGGGATTGACGTACTGAAAACGGCCGTCCTTGCCTGCGATCACCATTCCGAAAGGGGCCCTTTCAATGAGCAGCTCGAATTTCCTGCGCTCCGTCAGGAGGGCCTCTTCCGCCCTCGTCCGCTCGGTGATATCCCTCAGGTATGCGAGGGACGCAGGCAAGCCGCCATAAGTGATGCCCACTGCCGAGGCTTCAATGTCGATGAGCTCGCCATCTTTTCTCAGGCCTTTGAATGCGTAGCGCGAAGGCGCTGCCTCTCCATTCTGTCTTTGTCGGTTGAGCGTGCCGACCCGGTCCCTGTCTTGCGAAGAGATAACCATGGAAGAAGGTTTGCCGATAATCTCCTCGTACCCCTCATACCCATAGATCTCAAGGTATCTGCGGTTCACGTAGACATGGAGGTCGCCCTGCAGGATGGCGACGGCGTCTCCTGAATTTTCGATAGCCACCCTGTAACGTTCTTCCGATTCACTGAGCCGTGACCTGGCCTGTTTCCTTTCCGTAACGTCCGAAATCGTGATTATCCCGGCGGAAATCCCGTCGAGCACCATGGCGCCTACGGACGCTTCCGCCCATTTTTCTCCCTCCTCTCCGTCAAGAAGACGTATCTCCATGCCTTCATGGGGCGTGGGACCCCCGGAAAGCTGCTGATTCCACGCGTCCCTCAGGGCCTGTTGATAATCGGGATATGCGATCTCCCAAAATTTAAGGGAGGCCATCGTCGTCGAAGAGATCCCCGTGATGCGCTGTGCCGCCGGGTTTGCATAGACGAGGAGAAGGTCCCGGAATATCAGTATGCCCGATGAGGTGGTCTCCGCCAGGGTCCTGAACCTATATTCGCTCTCTTCAAGCAGCTCTTTCGATACGGTAGTGGATGCAAGGGTGGTCACCATGGTATTGAAGTTGCGGACAAGGTCCCCCACCTCGCCTGACACGGATGACTCCACCTTTACCGCGAAATTACCCTGGTTTACCTCTTCCGTCGCGGTCCTGAGCGCCACGATCGTCCGGGAGAAATAGAGACCCGACCAGCGCGCGATGACCAGTGCGATAAGAACCCCTATGGCCATAATTACCATGGCCATAGTCATAAAAGAGCGTAAAAGCCCGTTTATCGTGATTCTCAGGGCGGACTCCGTATCTTCCTGAATGTCGCGGACTGTCTCAATCGGGTGGATGAATTCGTTCACATAGGCCGATGCAACTACACTCAGGGCAGTCCCGTCCGCAGTTCTCCTGTCAAGAGGTATAGAGCACAGGTATTTTTGGGCCATTTCGCCGCCGGGCCCGGCCCGATCGTAATAACCTCCCAGGGGGAGATCCTTCCCGAAGGGCTTTAAGATCGACCATGCCAGGGGGAATTCCCCGGCAAGGGTGCGGAGGTCTTTATTCTCAATCGATCTGTCTTTATGGAAGCGGATGACGCCGGTCTCGGTTTCGACGAGGTACAGGTTTCCGGTACGGCCCACCGGCTGTGTGGCCATCTGCCGGAATTCCTCCTTCTTTTCAAGGTCTTTGAGGGTCAGCTGAGGATGGGCCTTGAGATGCATGTCGATCTGGAGAACGGCGTGGGCCGTTCTCTCCCGGATGGAGTCTTCCGCCATGGTGCGCAGGACTTTTTCGGTGCGCACCCATTCTTCCGTGTTGAGGCGGGCAAGAGTCCCGTTCATCTCACGATGAAACCGGGTCCCGCAGAACTGCGCCAGCACCGCAAAGATAATGATAGGTATGAGACCGGAGGCAAGGGTGATGAGCATGAGGCGGGTACTGAATTTCTGAACCTTAAACCGGGGCCACAATGTGCGTACTCCTCCAAGTCGTATCAAGCCATGTCTCATCCGTTCACGAAGGGTCACACGTGAAAACTTTGCGGTTTTTTTGCGGAGGAACCCTGCATAGATGGCAAGACCGGCAAGAGATACGGGCTATATAGTAGACCATCCCCGCCGTCCCTGTCAATCAACGTACCGCGGCTCTTACGCGCAAAAAGGCATCGGAGAAGGAAAGGATGCTCCGAAGTGGACCGCGGTTCCCCCTCGGCTCTTTTCCGGAGTTCTCATATTGCGGCACCCGCTCCATCTTCCTCCATGCCGGTGAAAATGCGCCTCCGCCGGCTGCACGCTCTTTTATTCGAAAGAGAAATCGAGAAACATTACTTCCTTCTCTCCGTCTCCATTACTGCTGATGGGGAAATAAAAGGGAAGGGAGATGATGGGGATCTTGGTAATGAAGTTCAGCTCCACATTGTGGCCGACCACAACCATAGGGATTGCCGCTTTAAGGTTTATGCCGGTTTTTTCGAATTCCTTGCGGGCCTGACCGGAGATGATATTGGTCAGCTCACCGATCGAATCGACGACCTCGGGGCCTATTTTCGTGCACTCTTCGTCCCCTACCAGGGTCTTGAAGACAAACATGGCGCCCGCTTCCCTGAAGCTGATCGCGATGGTGCCCTTTCTGTCGCCCACCAGCCCCATAATGCCGGTCACGTCGCCGGAGGTGGCCCTCACATCTTTTAGTATGGGTTTCCCCATATTCGTGTCCAGTCCCAGCATTGTTTTAAATACGGTCTGAGCTGCCAACACGAAGGGGTTTATGAATTTTACGTCCATCTTGTGTCCTCCATTCTACGATATCGAGAGCTACTTACCCGCCCTCGCTCTTGCTTTGTCGATCGCATCCTTTAACTTATCGGGGGTGAAGGGTTTTACAATATAGTTGTCTACTCCGGATTTAATTGCTTCCATGATGTTATCTTTCTGGGCTTCCGCGGTGACCATAATGAAAGGGATGCCCTTGAATGCATCATCGCTTTTGCATGCCTTCAGGAATTCGATGCCTGTCATCTCGGGCATGATCCAGTCGCTGATGATCAGATCGACCGCATCATCCCCCTTGAGAACCGATAAGGCATGTTTTCCGCTCTCCGCTTCCAGCACGTCCTCAATTTCGATCTGCTTCAGCACGTTCTTGATAATTTTTCTCATTGTTGCGAAATCGTCCACGACGAGGACTTTCATATTCTCCCTCCTGTTAAATGAGCTGTGAAACCATTCATCTCATATAATTGTCGTGAGATGGAATAGAAACTTAAATGGCCCTTTTCTTTTACATGGGGCAGATGTAATAAGAATAAGGGCAAAAAGCCTGTCCGAATGTGCTGAGAACGCATTTGCAGGCTCAAGATCGGCGGTTGCGATGACACACGGGGCGGGGGTAACTGACCGGGCAGAGGGGTCACGCAAGTTTTCCTGAGCCCCTGACGCCGTACGCCCCGGCGGCTGCCATAATATTTTGCTTGTTGTACTGGGCAACCACATTTTTCAGACTGTTTATCCTGTTTTTCCACCCCTTGAGGTACTTCCCGTATGCCTCGGGTCTCGCTTCCGCGAGGCGGGTATAACGCTGCTCCCTCGATTTAATGTAATTTTCGAGATTGCCTTCCGATTTCTTGAGTAATTTCCTTGCAGAGGCGGGGCTGTTGACGAAGGTATCGAAATGGACAAGCGCCATGGGCAGGTCGAGGCCCTTGGCCCCGGATTTGTCCCATATCTTTTTATAAAGCTTCTCCACTTCCGGGCGGGTGATGTTCTTCACATCTCCTTTGTAACCCAGATATTTTGCAGTAGACTGAAGGATACCGTACCGGGACGATTCTTTGCCCCCATCGTCGCTTACAAATTTATTCCCCTCCTGACCCAGTACAAATTTAAGGCATTCCTTGAATTTCAGCTCATCCTCGAGCTCCGCGGGTGAAATGGGACTCTGGGAGACGGCAGGGGAAACAGTGCCCTCAATCTTCCACGGATCCATCGACTGACTCAGGATGGTTTCGAAAGAGATCCCCTGCGTGCCCTGTCCGTGGCCGCCCCTTCTTTCGAGGCTCGTTTTCTGATACTGCATGGTGGCGTTGATAATGTCCATGTAAGATGCCATAGGCACTCCCTTTGAAGAAAAATATGTATAGGGAAGGGCTGCAATATCAATGCCATGAAGGCCCCGGCAGGGAGGCGTGATTTTCTCCATTATATATAGAGGCATAAGAAAGGCACTGCCTCTTTGACGATCGGTTCCGCGGCAACGGAAAGGACAAAGGAAGGCATGAAAGAGGCGTCTTTGAGGCGCGGCGACAAAAATTTGACACTCCGGTAGTCACCGGGCCACCTTCTCTCACCTTTTCTTTTCCCTTTTCTCATTATTCGCTTAAGTTTTTTTTTTTCCGCGCGATTATTACTCTGTAGAAAACAAGGCATTTCCGGATATCCCGGCCAAGCCAAAGGAGGCAGATAATGGAAGACGGCAAGATATTGCAACTGGTCACATTCAAGCTGGAGAACGAAGAATTCGGGGTGGATATCCTGAAGGTCCAGGAGATCAACAGGATGATGAATATTACGAAAATCCCCAATGCTCCCACATTCATTGAGGGGGTCATCAATCTGCGGGGGAAAATCATACCTATAGTAGACTTGAGGAAAAGGCTCGGCTTCAGGAACGGAATGTACGACAAAGCGACGAGAATAATCGTGGTCGAGCTCGACGGGCTCGTGCTCGGTTTTATCGTCGACTCCGTCTCCGAAGTACTGAGGATCCCCGGGAGCACCATAGAGCCTCCGCCATCCATCGTGGCAGGTATCGAATCGGAATATATCGAGGGAGTGGGCAAGCTGGACAACAGGCTTCTCATTCTCCTGGAGCTTAAGAAGGTCTTCTCGTCTCCTGACAGAAAGGAGCTCGAGTCGATAGAGAACAATTAAGCGGAAGGAGCGCTGAATAGATGAGCGACGGATTCGATACCAACCTATTGAGCCAGGTCACCGCCTTGGACAGGAAGCTGTCGATCTCCAAAGAGAGGGTAAGTCTATTCAGAAAACCGAAACACGACCACCACAAAAAAGAAGACGATTCCAGGAAAGAAACGCCGCCGGACGATACCGCCGCTCATTCGGGCAACCGCGGTTCGCCGGGCGGCGAAGAGGGAAAGATCGATATAACCATATGAAAAGTTTGCCCACCTAGGAAAATATTTCCGCCTTTTATTTCCATTCATTTTTTGCTTTTCCCCTATATGTAAAGAAAATTGCCCTTGGCATAAGCTTTGCACGATAACATGCCATGAGGTCACCATGCTAAACAGTGTATTTATCACTCTTCCCGGAAAATATTCGATCCAGAGACGGATGGAAGCCATTACAAACAATCTGGCCAACGCCTCCACCGCGGGGTACAAGTCGTCGCGGCCTTCCTTCCAGATGGCGAGTGACGAAACCGAAACCCAGGGAAACGCATCGATTACCCTGCCTCACACTACTTTAGGGGATATCGATACCCATGTCTATTTCGGGGAAGGCTCGATGATCGAGACGGACAACAGGCTCGACGTTGCCATACAGGGAAGCGGCTTCTTTGCGATCAAGGGCCGCAGTGGAGAGACCCTCTACACACGCAACGGACAGTTCAGTCTCGATCCGAATAAGAGGCTCGTCACCATGGACGGAAACGCCGTAATCGGGCAGACGGGAGGAGACATAATCCTTGACGGCAAGGAGATCATGGTCGCGGAAGACGGCGCCATATACGTGGACAGGCAACAGGCCGGCCAGCTCAAGATCGTCGATTTCAAGGATAAGTCGAGCCTCAGAAACCAGGGGAAAAGTTCTTTTATCAATACGAATCCTGCGGCGGAAGAGACGGTTCCCGTTAAAATGACGGTAAGGTCGGGTTATTACGAAGCTTCCAACGTCAATGTCATGACCGAGATGGTCGACATGATGACTGCCATGAGGGCATTTGAATCATATTCGAAAGTTGACCAGGCTTTGGGCGATGTAATGGCAAAGCTCCTGGATGTAGTGAAATAGGAGGAATATATGATCAGAGCATTATGGACATCGGGAACCGGCATGAACGTGCAGCAGGTCAATCTTGATGTGATCGCCAATAACATAGCGAACGTAAATACCGTGGGCTACAAGAAGAGCCGGGCCGACTTCCAGGACCTCATTTACCAGACCATCAGGCTCCAGGGGACCAAGAACGACGCCGGCAACCAGATTCCCACAGGCATTCAGATCGGCCACGGCGCCATGCTTTCGGCGGTCCAGAAGGTCTTCATCCAGGGAGACTTTCAGCAGACCGATAATGAAACGGATATCGCCATCGAGGGCGCCGGTTTCATGCAGATCACCATGCCTGACGGTACCCTTGCCTACACAAGGGCAGGGGCCCTGAAAAAAGATTCCGAAGGCAGGCTCTGCACGTCCGACGGTTATCTCATTACTCCGAATATCACTATCCCGAACAATACTATAAAGACGGCGATAGGCGCCGACGGCACCGTTTCGGTCCAGACCCAGGGACAGTCTGCACTGCAGCAGATCGGAAAGATCGAGCTTGCCAGCTTCCCCAACGCCACGGGCCTTACCGCGACCGGCAAGAGCCTTTTTCAGCAGACCGATGCGAGCGGCGCCCCTGTACTCGGACAGCCGGGAACAAACGGCATGGGAACGTTGCTCCAGGGGTTCCTGGAAATGTCGAATGTGAATATCATGCAGGAAATGATCAACCTTATCATCGGTCAGAGGGCCTATGAAGTAAACTCCAAAGCCATACAGGCCGCCGACGAGATGCTCCAGATCGCGAACAACGTAAGGAGATAAAAAAGTGATGAGACGGGGAGGTCCGGAGAATATGATTGGGGGGCGAGTTTTTCAGACGGCAATAGCCCCCTTCGTTTTCGGTGCGGCCCTCGTCTGCTTATCCCTTGTCTTGTCAGCTCCGGCCTTTTCGGAGGAGATACCGGCCGTGGAGAAGCGACTCACGAGCTTCATACGGGATTTTTACGGTAACGGGGAAGAGATCCAGATCAAGTTCAACAACATACCCGCCTTTGCCAAGGGGAAAATAAAAGTGAAGGGCATAAATTTCACGAAAGTGCCCGACGGCCAGGGCGACGGCCTCTGCCTCGTCGAGATCGAAGGCAAAGACGTGAAGGAAAGGAACCTCTATGTGGCATTCCGGGTATACAAGAAGAAGGTACTTTTCGTGCTGAAGCAGGAGGGCAAGAGGGGTGATCTCGTGAAAGCGGAAAACCTGGCGGAAAAGGAGACTTTTCTCACGGGCGCCGTGATCTATCCTTCTTCCCGGAATGAAGTGGTGGGCAAGAAGCTGAAGAAGGACCTCGCCCCAGGGACGATCATCACCCCCCAGGTGCTGGAGGACCAGATCCTGGTAAAGAGCGGGGACCTGGTAAGCATCGTCGCGGAAAATCCCAGGCTCCTCATCCATGCAAACGGCAAGGCCCTCGACAGGGGTAAGATGGGAGAGACAGTCCGGGTGAAGAACATCACCTCGGGAAAAGAGATACTCGGCAGGGTCACGGGTGAAAATCTCGTGACCGTAGAATTCTAAGGAGTCGGACATGAAGACCTTATACTCTCTTATGATCATCCTCTTCGCGGCAACGGGCTGCAATACGGTCGCCCAGATGGAGGTGTCGAAAATAAAGAGCGAGCCCTTCGTGGTCGACAATACGTACAAATATGCGCGGCCCAACGCCCCCAAGGCGCCGGGGACCATCTGGAGAGGGGAGCAGGTATCGAATACCTTTTATGTGGACCAGAGGGCAAAGAGCATCGGCGACATCATCACCATAAATATTGTGGAGACATCCCAGGCTTCCGAGCAGGCGGCCACGGATACCACCAAAAAAACTACCGTGAATGCGGGTATATCCAATTATTTCGGATGGGAGACGAAATACCCGAACACCCACCCCTACGTCATTCCTTCGGCACTTATAAATGCCAACACGCAGAATGATTTTTCCGGCTCCGGCAAGACCACGAGGAGCGGGACCCTGAGCGCCACCATCTCTGCGAAAGTAGTAGACGTGCTCCCCAGCGGAAATCTCGCGATAGAGGGGAAGCGCGAGCTCTACGTGAATAACGAGAAAAAAGAGATACTCCTCCAGGGTGTCGTGAGACCGAGAGATATCGCCTATGACAACTCCGTCCTCTCCACCCAGGTTGCCGACGCGAAAGTGATTTACACGGGCATAGGCGTAGTAGGCGAAAAACAGAGACCGGGATGGCTTACGAGAGTTATGGATCTCGTGTGGCCGTTCTGAAATGGGAAGAGGACAGCAGTCATGAGAAAGGACGCAAGAGAGATGACGGAAACGGAAAAAGGCTCCACGAGCGTCAATGGCGGAATAGGCGGCCTGTCGCGTAGATACCTCCTCCTTCTTCTTCTCCTCGCCCTCATGTTCTTGGTTCCGGCCGCAGGGCCGGCAGGAGCAGCCAGGATAAAAGATATCGGCGCCATAAGCGGGGTCAGGACAAACCAGCTTATCGGCTATGGCCTCGTCATCGGACTTAAGGGAACGGGCGATAAGGTGCAGACCATCTTCACCACCCAATCCCTCTCCAACATGCTCGAGAAAATGGGGATCAGGGTCGACCCGCTGAACACGAAGGTGAAGAACATCGCCGCCGTGATGGTGACCGCGGACCTGCCTCCCTTTGCAAAAGTAGGGAACAGGATCGATGTAGTCGTCTCCTCCATCGGCGACGCCACGAGCATCGAGGGCGGCGTTCTCGTGCTCACGCCCCTTAAGGGCGCGGACGGCGACGTCTACGGTGTGGCCCAGGGCCCCATTGTGGTAGGCGGTTTTCTCGCGAGCGGCCAGGGCGCGTCCGTTACCAAGAACCATCCCACCGTGGGAAGGATCGCCAATGGGCTCGCGGTGGAGAAGGAGATCAACTACGGAGACTACCGGCTCGAAACCCTCACCATCTCTCTCAAGTCGCCTGATTTCACCAACACGCGGCGGATCGTCGAGCGGGTGAATTCGGAATTCGAAGGGGCTGCCGCGGCGAAAGACGGAGGCACGATCGTGATTACCACCCCCGAGGAATTCAGGGCAAACCCGGTAAAGTTCGTCTCCATCGTCGAAAACCTCCAGATCAAGCCGGACAGCCAGGCGAAGATCGTGGTGGATGAGAAGAACGGTACGGTCGTGATAGGCGAGAATGTGACGATCGCGACAGTGGCAATAGCCCACGGGAACATAAGCGTGCAGATCAAGGAAGACGCGAGGGTGAGCCAGCCCATGCCCTTCGCCGCGGGCCGCACGGTCGTCACCCCGGATACGAAAATCAAGGTGGAAGAGGAAAAGGCCAAATTCGTGGTCGTGGAAGGAGGGGTGACCATACGGGAGCTCGTGAAAGCCTTAAACGCCATCGGCGTCACCCCGAGGGATATGATCACCATTTTACAGACTATCAAGGCGGCAGGCGCGCTGCATGCCGAGCTGGAGGTAATATAAGGTATGGCAAATATATCGGTTGACAACACTTCGGGCTATAACGACCTTCTCAAGACAAGGGAAGCCAAGCAGTTGGAAAAGATAGGCCGCGATTTCGAGTCCCATTTCATCACGTCCATGCTCAAAGAGATGGATAAAACGACCCGTCTCACGAAAAAAAGCTACAGGGAAGAGACCACCATGTCGATAATGTATGAAAAACTGGGTGATTATCTTGCCAAAAAAGGGGTGGGGATAAAAGAAATGCTGATGAAGTACGGGGTGAGGGCGGAAAATACTAAAGTTTCAGCCGAATTGCGCGATAATAAGGAATAAGTAGAGCAGGAGGTGGATGATGAAAATTAATGATACGAAAACCGGTATGCTTGATTCTCTCGTGAAGACCAATCAGGTCAAAACCACGAAAGAAAAAGGGGTTGACGGCAAGGTAGACGGGAGCACGGCCGACAAGGTCGAGCTGTCGGGCAGGAAAGAAGAGATCCAGCGGATTGCGGACCGGGTGAAGGCCGCTCCGGACGTGAGACAGGAGAAGGTGGAGCGGATCCAGTCGGAGGTCGCGGCGGGGACGTACAATGTAAAGGGCCAGCTCGTGGCGAGGAGCATTCTCAAGAGCCAGCTCCTGGATGAGATCCTGTAGCCATGAAAGAAGAACTGGTCTTCGAGATCACGCACAAAGAACTGGGCCTCCTCAGGGAGTTCTCCACGGTGCTGAGAGGGGAGCATGACGCGATCATCTCCTTCTCTCTTGAAGGCATCGTGGCCGAGAACAACCATAAGGAGGAGATCCTCAAGAAGCTCGAATATCTCAAGCGCGAGAAGGACACCCTTCTCACGGGCGACATCGACCCCGAGACCACGGTCGGCGGGAAGACATGGCGGTCCCTGTGCACGGAGATGAACCACACGATAAAAGATGTGAGAAACGGCATCGACAGAAATATGAAGCTCCTCTCCTTCTCCGTGGACCACGTGAAATCTTCGATCGAGAACATCGTGGGCCTTCTCAACAGAACCTCCTACGGCAAGAAAAAAGAGAGGATATCGATGGTCCTTTCAAGGAGCGTCTGAGTTGAGTATTTTCTCCATACTCAATATCGCGAAGGGTTCCCTCGCGGCGACCCAGACCTCCATCCAGGTCACCTCGAATAATATCTCAAACGTAAATACGGCAGGCTACGCCCGGGAAGAAGCGGTCCTGGTGGAGCAGAGGCCTGTTCCGTCTCCCGTGGGGTTGCTTGGAGACGGAGTCACGATCAAGGACGTCAAGCGGTATTACGACAAATACCTCGAAAGCTCCATCCAGTCAAAAAATTCCGATCTCCAGGAGCAGACGGTACTCTCCACCTACCTCGACAGGATTCAGCAGTTCCTCAACGAGGATAACTCGAACCTTACGGGCAATATCACCGCCTATTTCAACGACTGGGAGAGCTTATCGGCGGATCCGAGCGATACGGGCCTCAAGCAGACCCTCGAGTCCCAGGGGGAGTCGGTGGCCCAGACGATCAAGACCCTGTACACGGACCTGAAGGGGGTGCAGAGCGAGGTAAACGATCAGATAGGATCGGAAGTCGACAGCGTCAATACCATCCTGTCTTCAATTGCCGCCATAAACAAGCTCATTATTCAGAGCTCGGGCGCCTCGTCCAACACCAATTCATACCAGGACCAGAAGGCGGACCTCCTGAACCAGCTTTCCCAGAAAATGGATATTCAGGCCTTCGACGACAGGTACGGGAGGACGACCGTCCTTACCGCGGACGGCAGGCCACTCGTCGAGAACGGGACTGCATGGCAACTCTCCACGGCCCAGAATCCCCTCACGGGCTATTCGAAGATTATGTGGAACGATGGAAACGGCGTACAGACCGATGTCAGCGCGGGACTCGGAGGGGGCAAGCTCAAGGCATTGGTCGACATACGGGATAGTTACGCCCCTGCGTTCGTCGGTGATCTTAATGATCTGGCCAATAGCCTCATCGATAACGTGAAGTGGACGGCCACAAGCGGCGGTGTATCGAATACGACGAGCTTCTTTCAAGGCACGGGTGCGGCCGATATTCAGGTTGCGACTTCGATCGTAAATAATCCTAACCTCATTGGCGCCAGCTCCGACCCCGTCAATAACCCCACGGATAACGACATTGCAATGAGGATGGCCTCTCTCGCCGACAAAAAGCTTCTCGGGACGCAGCAGCTCGTCCACATATCGGGCGCCGATGCCCTGAGCGATACCTTTTCGAGCGCCACTACGGTCATGACAGGACTCGTCGGTCTCAGCTCCGCATGGAGCGGCACGGTTCAGATAAGAGGCATGGACGGGACATTCAGGAATGTGGCCATAGACCTCGCTTCGGATAGCCTGACCGATATCCGTGACAGGATCAATGCGGCGGGCGCCACGGGAGTCACCGCGTCGATTGCCGCAAGCACGGTAAACGGCGTCACCCAATATGCCCTGAAGGTCACTAATGTAGATGCCGCAGACTTTAAAGATCAAAATAACGTACTCCAGACCCTCGGCGTGGTCACCCGCTCGTCGACCCTCACCGATTTCACCTCTTCCATGGTGAATTACGCAGGCCAGGTCGCCCAGGACGCCCAGAATGCGACGCAGTACAACACGAGTACCATGGCGGTGCTTACGGGCCAGCGGGAGAGCGTATCGGGAGTCTCCCTCGACGAGGAGATGGCGAACCTTATAAAATTCCAATATGCCTACCAGGCAAGCGCCAAGCTTTTTACGGTGGCGGACGAGCTTCTTCAGACCCTTATCTCGGTGAAATCATGAGAGTGACCGATAATTACAAGTTCGAGTCGTTTAAAAACAGCGTACTCACCCTTCAAAAGAAACTGCAAAGGAATCAGGACCAGGTCTCTTCTCAGAAGAAGATCCTCGCCCCTTCCGACGATCCCGTGGGAACGTCGCAGTATATTCAGCTTACGGCGCAGCAGGGCAGGAACGAGCAGTATGTGAAGACCCTGGACAGGCTGACTACCTTGAGCGGGATGTGGGAAACGGCAGAGACCAACATCGCGGACGTGCTGACCCAGGCCAAGCAGCTTGCCGTCAACATGGCGTCGGACACGGTAGACGCCGAAACCAGGAAATCGGCGGTATCAGAGGTTGAAGGGATGATGGAGCAGCTCGTCACAATCGGTAACTCGAGCATTAGCGGCACGTATATCTTCGGGGGGAAAAAGACGGATTTACCGCCCTTCACGCTGGATAAGGCCACTTATACGGTTACTTACAACGGGACATCCGACGTACCGCAGGTGAACGTGGCGGCAGGCCAGACAGTCAACCTGGGTATGGCGGGAAATAAAGTCTTCGGTTCGGGCACAGCGGACATATTTACCGCCCTCAAAGATATGAGGACAGCCCTTATAAATAATGATCGGACAGGCATCCAGCATTCTCTGGATACGGTCGACGCGGCGGTGAACCTCACCTCCAATAACCTTTCCTATATCGGTACCTATTCCAGGAATATAGAAAATCTTGGATCCCTCACGGGCGACAATACATTACAGCTCCAGACGAATATCTCGAAGCTCATGGACGTGGACATGATTTCGGCCCTGAGTGATTATAATCTCCTCTCCACCGCGTATGAGACGGCCCTTACCGTTATGGGGAAGATGCAATCTCTCAACATCCTCAATTACCTTAAATTCTAAGCCGGTAAGATTATGCTCGTACTCTCCCGTAAGAAAAATGAAGGCATAGTAATAAAAGGCAAAGACGGGGACATCCGTATTGTCGTCATCGAAGTCGATAAAGGAAAAATAAGGATCGGCATCGAAGCGCCGAAGGGCTGCGCCATTATCAGGGAAGAGCTCTTCCTGGAGGTGAAAGGGGCGAATAAACTCTCGGCCCTTGAAAATATGGAAAAACTAAAGAAATTCCTAGGGGAGCACAGTGAGTGAGGTCAATCTGAAAGGAAAACTAATAGGATTCGAGCAGTTTGAAAAGTATGTGATGGAGGACCCCATCGGAGAGGGCTCGCCTTTCAGGCTCCTCACGTGCAGCGAAGCACCCCTCACCTTTGTGGTGGTGAATCCCTATCATGTAGTGGACGACTATTCTTTCGAGATCGATGACGCCGTCTTGAAAGACCTTTTCCCTTCAGGCAATGCCATGGAGGATATCGCGGTCCTGTGCGTGGTCCGGGTCGATGGGGAGGCGCTCTATGTCAATCTCAGGTCGCCGGTCATTATAAATACGAAGGCCGGCACCTTCGTGCAAACAATTTTACAGAGTGAGGCATACGGAGTGGCGGTGCCTTTCGTCGTGAAAAAGGCGGGCTAATGTCGGGCTCTCCTACCATTTCGGTGTGCATGGTAGTGAAGAATGAAGAGGTGAACCTTCCAAGGGTGCTTTCGTCCATCCAAGGTCTTGCGGACGAAGTCATCGTCGTTGACACGGGCTCTTCGGACAGGACTAAAGAGATAGCCCTAAGCTATGGGGCGAAAACCTTTGACTTTCCATGGTGCGACGACTTCTCGGCGGCCCGTAACGAATCGCTGAAACATGCAACGATGGAGTATATCCTGTGGCTCGACGGAGACGACGAGGTCGCTGTAGAGGACCATGGCCCCATAAAGGAGCACCTGAGAAAGAATCCGGGCACCGGGGTTTACCTGAGGGTTGTGAGCAATTCCGTGGGCGGGACCACCGAGTTCGCCCAGCTCCGTATCTTCCCGAACCTCAAAGGCATCGCCTTTGAGGGAAAAGTCCACGAGCAGATATACGCCTCTTGCGCCGGCAGGGGAGTAAGGTTCACCCACTGCGGTGCGAGGATTTCCCATTTCGGGTACTCTACCGCCGAGATCCTCAGAGAGAAATTTCTCCGAAACAAGGCGATGAATGAAAGGGAGCTCGAAGAGAACCCGGAGAACATTCTCGCCCTCGTTTTCCTGGCGCGCGCGCTGAGAGGGCTCGAGGAAGACGAGGAAGCGCTGAAGCAGATGAGGAAGGTCCTCGAAATCGCAAATCCGGGAACCTACCGGGACATGCTCTCCGTTACGGTAGTCGATATGGCGGCGGCTCTCTGCAGGCTCCACAGGGAGCAGGAGGCCCTGTCCCTCCTCCGGAAATGGGTCGGTCTTCTCGATTCGCCCCCACTCGTGGCATTCACCCTGGGAGAGGTCCTTTTCAAGCTAGGGAATTACGAAGACGCCTACAGAGTGCTCCTCCCATTAAAGGATGTGACCTTCGACCGGGAGATAATGCCCCTCGATACGAAGGTGATGCGGCTCAACCTGAACAAATGCCTGGGCGTATCGGCGCTTTTCGCCGGCGATGCGGTGCGTGCGGAGCAGTGTTTTACCCGTTCCCTCGAAGAAGACCCCGGAAATGACGAGGCATGCCACTACCTTTCCCTGGCGAAGGAGAGGCGGGGGGACATCGAAGGGGCGATCAGGGTATGCAGGGAAGGACTTGCGAGGATAGAGGACAAGGGGTTCCTGCGAAAGCGGCTCTTCCTCCTTCTTATAAAGTGCAATGATTTCGATCGTGCGGCAGAGGAGTACGAGGCGCTCAACGGCCTCAAGGAGACCGATCTCGAGGCGCTCTGCGGCATTTTCTTTATCCATTGTATGAAGCTCGACGCTTCGGGGATCACCCGCGACTACTCCCTCATCAGAAAGGGACTGTCCCTGAGGGGCGAGCCTTTTCCCGAGGGGCTCGATCAGGTGAAGGAATCGCTGGCTGCTGCGGGAGAGGCGAAGGCGGGCGGGATGTTCGGGTCCGCCATATCGGGGTTGCTCCAAATAAACTCTTAAGTTTGACGCAGGGGTGACGATAATAGAGTTTAGAAAGGGATAGAAAAGAAAGGAGGTGTTGAAGGATACACCTTTCTTATCCCGAAAAAAAGGGCATGATGCCCGATAAAAAATAACAGGAGGTTTACCATGGCTTTTAGAGTTAACACGAACGTTTCTTCATTAAACACACAGAGATGGCTGGGAATTTCAGGATCTGAGCAGGCAAAGTCCCTCGAGAGACTGTCAAGTGGTTTCAAGATCAACAAGGCCTCGGATGACGCGGCAGGCATCGCCATCGCGACGAAGCTGAGCGTAAAATCAGTTTCCATGACCAAGTCAATCGACAATGGCAACCAGGCGCTCTCCATGTTGCAGACGGCAGAAGGTGGTATTGACCAGATCTCCAATATCTTAACCAGGCTCAAAGAGATCGCAACCCAGTCGGCTTCTGACAACACCACCGACCGTGTGGCTCTCGATACAGAGAGAAGCAACCTGGAAGTCGAAATCGGAAAAATCGCGCTCAACACCCGGTACGGCACCACGAACCTCCTCCAGGGATCGACCACGTCCGGCACCTACACGGGCAGCCTCACGGCGGCAGCCGGCTTCCAGGCCTTCGACGTAAGCGGCTCCACCGCGACAACCGGTACGGTCACCCTCACCTCCGCGAATATCGCGGCCGGCGCTGCGACCCTGACCCTCAACGTGGGCGGCAACACCCAGACGGTGACGGTATCGGGACTCACGGGCGTGGGTACAAGCGGAGTGGCAAATTTCACCAACTTCGGCATCAAGGTGACGGTCAACTCCGCCCTCGTTCAGGGTTCGGGTAACTTCACCCTGACCAACGGCTCTTCGAACTTCACCTATCAGGTTGGCGACACGAATCTGGTGGAGAACCAGATCAGTGCCGGTATCCTGAGCTACAGCACCAACGGCTCGGTTCTGGCCCTTTCCGGAGACATCAGCTCCAAGGCGAACGCCCAGGCATACATGGACAAGATCGACGCCGCCGTCGGCAACCTCACCACCGAGCGTGGTAAGTTGGGCGCCGCCATGAACCAGATCAGCTACCACGTGGCGAACCTTTCGACCATGAGTGAGAACATCGACTCGTCTATATCGACGATTAAAGACGCGGATTTCGCGAAGGAAATGGCAACCTTTACGAAGGCCCAGATCCTGCAGCAGTCGGGCGTCGCAATGTTGGCTCAGGCGAACTCGATACCGCAGCAGGTACTCTCTCTCCTGAAAGGCTAAAGAGGGATAAAATGAGAGCCCCCTCCCTTCGCGGGAGGGGGCGTCTTACTTAGAGGTGCGCCATGATAGTGGACACGAAGAACGGGATTTCGGAATTTGATATTACGGCAAATTCGGCGCCAAAGATAAAAGAGGCTCGAAAAGTGGCCGCGGCGCAGGATACGGCCGCCGAAGAGGTTAAAATAAGTGAAGAGCTTTTGAAGAAGATAGAAGAGACGATAAAGGAATCCGGCTCGAGGGAGCAGGTGAGCATGCACTATGACCGCGATATCGACAAGGTAGTAGTGACTGTCTCGAACGCCGAAACCGGCGAAGTGACCAGGCAGATCCCTTCCGCCGAATTCGTTTCATTCGTGAAAAACTTCGACCAGATGCTGGGACTGATGATAAACAGGAGGTTATAGCAATGTCCGGAACCGTATCGATGTCGGGACTTGTGAGCAACACGAACTGGTCGGCCCTTATCGACTCGCTCATCAATGCGGAAAAGTCTGCAACCGAAAACCCTCTTACGGAGAGTAAAAACAAGTACTCCGCAAAGCTTTCCGCGTGGCAGGCCTTCAATACCAAGCTCTCGGCCCTTACGGACTATATTGACAGCAACAAACTCAATAAGGCGAAAGGATACAACGTCTACAGCCCCTCCCTTACATCGACTGATTCGTCTATTACCGCGTCAAGTATCTTGAGCGCCGTCGTGGGGACCACGGTAAGCGGGGCCGGCAAATATTCGATTGAAGTTTCCCAGCTCGCCAAGGCGGAGAAGATTTCGAGCGGCGCCTTCGCTTCCAAGACGGATGCCCTCAACCTCTCGGGAGATCTGGTTATCAACGGCAAGGCAGTCTCACTGGGCACGGACTATACGCTCACGGACGTAGCCACCAAAATAAATAACTCCAATACAGGCGTGACCGCTACCGTCCTCCAGGTGTCCGGCACGGAATTCAGGCTTTCTCTTGAATCGAACAACACGGGCTCAGCGGGCATATCGATCAAGAATGGCGGCTCAGCGGACCTCCTTGAATCCCTGAAGCTCCATACGGCGACGACACAACTCGCCCATCCATCCGGCCCCGATGCCTTGAGCGACAGCTATTCAAATTCCACGGGCACCGTGGGAAGCCTTCTCGGCCTCTCTTCCGCCCAGAGCGGTACCATAAACATAAAAGGCACGGATGTAGCCGTCAATCTCGCCACGGATTCGCTTCAGAACATTGCCGACAATATCAATGCGGCCGCTCCCGCGGGCGTGACCGCTTCGGTCGAGACCGTGACGGTAAACGGGACGGCGAAAAAGCAGTTGAAACTTACCGGCACGGCAGTGACCGACCTGACGGACAGCAATAATATTCTCGAAACCCTCGGCGTGGTCAAAGCCGTTTCGACGACTACCTTAAGGACCGGTCAGGATGCCATGCTTTCCATCGACGGTTATGACATGACGTCCTCCTCCAACTCTGTAACGAGTGCGATCACGGGGGTGACCCTCAACCTTACGGGCACAAACGAGGGGAAACCGGTAGAGCTGGCCATTACCCAGAATACATCCCAGATCTCAACCAATGCATCTACCCTGGTATCGGCCATCAATAATGTGATCTCTCATATCAGCAGCCAAAATACGTTCAAGAACTCCGATAGCGCCGGCGCCTCAGATCAAAACCCCTTGTTCGGGGATAGCACCCTCGCTCAGGTGAAGAGGAATATCTCGAATGCCGTATTCTCCACCGTGACCGGAAATTCCACTTTCACCAATGCCTCCTCCATAGGCATCACCTATGCAAAGAATGGCACCCTCAGTGTGGATACGGACAAACTCTCCAGCGCCATGTCGACAAACAGCGAAGAGACCACAGGGGTCCTCAAGAACCTGAGCGATAAACTCTATACCAGCCTCAACGGCTACGTCGATCCCGCATCGGGAACACTCGTGGCACTCACCAAAACTCTCCAGAGCGAGATGGATGGCATCGATACTCGCATTTCCGACCTGGAAGCCCGGTATGAGAGGGAGAGGGTAGTGATGGAGGCGAGGTTCAACGCATTGGAACAGCTTATAAACACGAGTAACAGCACGAAAAGCTGGCTCACCCAGCAAGCGAGCATCATGAACAAGATGAATCAGTAGTTGACACGTTTTTCTGTTGGGAGGCAAGCAAATTCATGAATAACCCGTATACGGCATATTCTGCGGCAGATACCAGTGTGGACTCGGACAACAAACCGAGAATTCTCCTCAAGGTTTACCAGTCAATGCTCGATAAGATCGATATGGTGAAAGGCGCCATCGACAGGAAGAATTTCGAGAAAAAGTACGACGAGCTTACCAAACTTACGACGGTACTCGATATTCTCGATTCTTCACTGGACATGTCCCAGGGAGAGGTCGCGAAAAACCTTTCCGACCTGTACCATTACCTGACAAAAAGGCTGAAGAGCGTCCACATCACTCATGACATGACGGTGCTGGAGGAATGTAAGGCTATTCTGGTGCAGTTGGATGAAGGCTTTAAGGCTGCCTACGAGAAGGAAACGAAGGGAAAGGTCCAGGGGAATTCCCCGGAGAACTCTGCTCAAAAAAATAGCATACCCTTCTCCCATCGTACCGTGTGAGAACTTACCTCAGTCCATAGACACTACATATTGACAATAAGTTGGCCACCGGGTTCAGCGGGTCCCGGTGGCATTTTGTCCATCAAACCCTCCCTTGAGATATTTCAATATAGTTCCGGTATCGTTGTTGCATCAGGTACTATGCAACATGAATTCCCCGCTTTTTTTCAGGGGCGTACGATTAAGATCCTGGGGAGTAAAGATGGATTCAAAAGAGGAGGCGAAAAACGAGATAAGGGGTCGCGGGGTCAACGTTGATGACCTCCTCGAAAAAGCCCTGGGCCATCACCGGATGGGGCAGCTTCCGGAGGCGGAGGCGCTCTATCGGACTATTCTGAAAACCGACCCCAACTGACAGCGACGCCCTTCATCTTCTCGGGGTCTTGCCTATCAGGTAGGCAGACATCACATCGCTATCGATTTGATCGGTCGGGCCATTCACCCTGGCCCTGGGGTCGCCTCATGCCACGATAATATGGGGAATGCACTGAAATCGGCGGGAAGGCACGAAGAGGCCGTCTCCCATTATATAAAGGCCCTGGAGTTTCGCGATATTTACCCGCAGCCTTGAAGAGGCTTACCGGGTTATGTGGAAAAGTTGGTGTGGAGAGATGCCTTAGGGCAGCCGGCCCGTCGTTTTTTTCAGAAAGACTTCGAGTGCCTTTACGGGCTCGGTATCATAATAGAGATATTGTTTGCGTTGACTAAAGGCAGTCCTCACGCGGTCCCTGAGCGACCTGTCCGTGCCCAGTCTTACCGCACATTCGACGTACTCATCCTCGGTTTCCGCGATAGTATCCGTTACCCCCATCATTTTCATTATGCCATAAGTGTGCCTGCCCCGCATAAGATTGCCGGGGAGGGTCACCACCGGGAGGTCGCACTCAATGGCCTCGAGAGTTGTGTTGCAGCCGGACCAACCGATGCTGTCGAGAAACACGTCGGACAATCTGTTCATCGCGTGATAACGCAGAGGGTCCAACTGGGGGAGCATGACGACATGGGTGCTGCAATCGATCGAATACTTGCTAAAAGCCCTCTCGATACGCGCAAGAAAGCGTTCGGTAAGCTCCTTCGACCTTTTATATGAAAGAAAAACAAACCTGCACTCCCCTGCTTCCCGCGCAATTCGAGGGAAAAGGTCATCATATTGGGGCAGGTATTTGAAAAGGGACTGGGCGCAGAAGTAGACCACCTTTTCTTCCGGAAGGCCGAAATCGGCGCGGGTGAGGGAGGAGGCGCCCCTTGAGATGGGGGTATAATGTATCGAAAGATTGGGCAGGCGGACCAGCTCCTCCGAATAGTGGTCCTCCCCTTCTTCGGGCTCCATGAGGTCGCTGCTCAGAAAGTAGTCTATGGTGGGAAGCCCCGAAGTATTAGGATGGCCCCATGACGTGCACTGAACCGGGGCGAGCCTGAGGGCCGCGAGCCGGACCGTCATCGCGTCCATGCCTATCTCCGGATAGATCAATACGTCGATGGAATCGGATAATATTGCATCCCGGAGGACCCTGAAAGAGTGGGTTCCTTCCACGAACCGGTCAAAGGATACCCGCGCCGTCGCCGTCACGTCGTCATTCATATAACCCGTATAATACCCGTAGAGGGAGAACCTGCTCCTGTCGATATTCTCAACCCACCCCTTGATCGGTATTTTCCAGTTCGAATGGTAATAGAAGAACCCCGAAACGATGCCGACCCGTATCTTCTCTTTGGCGGCATGACGCCGGAGCCGCATGGCCCCGGAAGTCTCAGGATATCGTGCGGCTTGAATGCGGCTGACTAGATTTCCGTAGGCGGACTGGAGGACCTTGTCGACCCGCCCCTGGTAGGGGAGGTAGAAGGGCTGAGCGGCGCCTGCAAGGCGCGCGGCCACATCGATATTTTCTTTCGTGTCGAGGGTGATGAGACGGTTGAGCTCGTGAAGGCTGTCCCGGTAACTGTTTCGCCTCTTCAGGATTTCCCCGTTCGAATCATAAAGAATGGGGATCAGGGCCATGCACCTGCCCCATAAGGCCTCTATGGAGCCGGGAGAGATTGCGAGGGCCTGGTCATAAAAGGAGATCGCCTTCTCGCTTAGCCCCACCGTTTTAAAGATAAGGCCAAGGTTCAGATATCCATCCAGGTAGCCGGGCTTGAGCTCTATGGCCCGGAAGGCGTACTCCGCGGCCATTTCATAATCACCTGTATCCTTATAAAGGACTGAGAGGTTGCTGCAGATTTCCGCAGACTGCGGCATAAGGGCCAGGGCCTTTTGGTAGCACTCCATGGCTTCGGCGACTTTGCCTTCTTCCTGGAAGATGGAACCGAGGTTGTAGAGGGTTTCGGGTGATTCGGGCCTGAAAGAGAGGGCCTGTTGATACGACTGCGCCGCCTCTTCCAGCCTTCCCTGCTCTTTATAGATATTTCCCAGATTGTTGTGCGCCTCCGGATAAGGCTCATATAATCTCAGGGCCTCCTGAAAGTGCGTGATGGCAAGGTCGTAATCTCCGGTGCCCGCATAGGCGAGGCCGAGGTTGCAAAAAAAGGCGGGATTCGATTTATCGATTGCTATGGCGGTACTGATAAGCTCGATAGCCTGATTATAACGCCTCCCCTGATAGGCAGCTACGCCGAGCAGGTGAAAGGCGTCGCGGTTTTGAGGCTCCTCCCGCAATATGGCACGATAGATGGCCTCGGCCTCTTCAAGTTCGCCCCTCATCTGGTGCTGAATCGCCACATTCAGGTCATGTGCCGGATCTGCCATCTGTTCCTCTCCCCTTTCATTGATCGCTCCATAGGCCTCATTGATATATCCCATGCACAGACCATACCAGCACAGCGTCCATACCGCACCTTCACCCAACCCGGGGCAACGGGAGCCGCACTCGCCTTTACTCCCTTCTTCGCCGCCGGATGGATGCTCCGGCCCGTGGGACTAATGACACTTAGCCAATAATATGACGTCATTAGAGCGCGAGACCGCTGGAGAAGCACTTTTTCAGACAAATATGGGAGCCCCTTAAAGATCTTCGGCGACATGGGCCGACGGGATTGAAAATAGCCTCCGTCCTTGTTCCTGAAGCTATCGGAACAGAGCAGGAAAGGGGTGTGGCATGTTCGTTGCATAATTGAGTCTCCATCATTGCCTTTTATATGAATCCATTCCGAGAGGTAGAAATTGCAGGAGACGGACCGGCGGCAAGAAGCGACACGGGAGAAAAGATGAGCGACCCTCACCGCATCGTCAGGGGAATGAAGCGGATGATACTCCAAATGTCGGCCCGGGCGCGGGAGGGCCATATCCCCAGCGCTTTTTCCATTCTGGATATCCTCTGGGTTCTCTACGACAGGGTCATGGCGTGTGATGCCCGGAACGGAGCAGGTTCCGAGAAAGATTGGTTTATCCTGAGTAAAGGACATGGTTCCCTGGCTTTATACGCGGTGCTCGCCGAGAGAGGCTTTTTCCCTCCCTCCCTCATCGAGGGCTTTGCCGGTTATGAGAGTCCCCTGGGCGGCCACCTCGACCGGAACAAAGTTCCCGGTGTCGAGGCGTCGACAGGCTCTTTGGGCCACGGATTTCCAATGGGGGTCGGACTCGCCCTGGGGCTCCGGATCCAGAGGAAGGCGGGGCGTGTCTATACCCTTATAGGCGACGGAGAGGCAAATGAAGGCTCGGTGTGGGAGGCGGCCCTTCTGGCATCCCATCACGGGCTCACCAACCTTTGTTGCATAATCGATTACAACCATTCGACAGACCGTCACCTGGGGCTCGGAGATGTGGCGGATAAGTTCAGATCCTTCGGCTGGGAGGCGAGGGTGGTGGACGGTCACGACCATGAAGCCCTTTTTCGGGCATTCGACGCCCTGAGCGTCTCCTCGCCTACGGCGGTCATCGCAGAGACGACCAAGGGACACGGCTGCGCGATGATGGAAAACGAGCCCGCCTGGCATCACCGGTTCCCTACGGAAGAAGAGCTCGAGACGATGTTGAGGGAGCTTTCATGAACATGCGCGGACAATTGGTGGAAACGGTTTCCTCCATTCTGGAAACCGACGAGAGGCTCGTGCTCCTCCTTGGAGATATCGGCGTCTGGGGCTTTCGCAACGCCTTCGAGCGCTTCCCCGAGAGGGCCTACAATATGGGTATCCTCGAACAGGCGACCGTGAGCGCGGCGGCGGGCCTTGCCATCTCGGGGCTCATTCCCGTATTTCATACCATTGCCCCCTTTATCGTGGAGCGAAGCGCGGAGCAGCTGAAGATCGATTTCTGCTATCAGGGGTTGGGAGGCAATTTTATCAGTGTGGGGGCTTCCTATGATTACGCCGCCCTCGGATGCACCCACCATTGCCCTGCGGATGCGGGTCTCCTCATGAATATTCCGGGCATGGAGATCGTGGCGCCGGGGACCTCTTCCGAATTCGACCGCCTCTTCAGGGAGGCCTATGCAAACGGACATCCCACCTACTATCGCCTGAGCGAAAGGGAGAACCGCGTGGGTCATGAGGTGCTGTTCGGGAGGGCGACCGTCATCCGTCGAGGGGGGCAGGCAACCGTGGTGGCCATCGGGCCCGTGCTCGACGCCGTTATGGAGGCAGTTTCGGGGTTGGACGCGACGGTGCTCTATTATACCACGGTATCTCCCTTTGACAGCGAAACATTGCGGCAAAACGCGCATTCCGGGAAAGTCCTCGTGGTAGAGCCCTTTTATCAGGGAACGATGACCCGTTCCATCTGGGAAGCGCTGGGGCCCGGAAAAGTTTCTCTCGACTGTATCGGCGTTCCCAGGGCGTTTCTTACCAATTACGGCACTGCGGAAGATCACGATAAAGCCGTCGGTTTGACGCCGGAGCACATCAGGGAAAGACTGGAGGACCTCATCGATGGATAAGCTGCAGGATCTCATCATGGAGGACGGGGAAAGGATATGCTCCCGCGCAGACCTCGGAAAGTTGGACGGCTCACGCATACTCATTACGGGCGCGTCCGGTCTCGTGGGGGTGCATCTGCTTGCAAGCCTCGCATATCTCGCCTCATCAGGGAAGGGCCGGTACGAGCTCACCGCAGCCATGCAGTCTCGGCCCCCGGCTTACCTTGCGGAGATTATAGAGCGCGCCGGAGGCAGGATATTCCGGGGAGACCTGACGGATGCCGGGGTTCCCGAAGGGCTTCCGAAGGCCGACTATATTATTCACTCGGCCGGTTATGCTCAACCCGGCAGGTTTTTGGATAACCCGGTAAAGACGATTCAGATAAATACTTCGGCCCTCTTTGCCCTTTTTCAAAAACTGGCCCCTCGCGGAAAGCTTCTTTTTGTAAGTACAAGCGAGGTCTACAGCGGCTCCCCGAATATTCCTTATCGGGAGCCGGACATAGGGACCACCACTCCCACCCACCCTAGGGCCTGTTACATAGAATCAAAGAGGTGCGGCGAGGCCATATGCGGGGCCTACAGACAAAGCGGGGTAGACGCGGCGTCGGCCCGGCTCTCCCTGGCCTACGGACCGGGGACGGGCAAAGGCGACGGGCGGGTGTTGAATGCCTTTATCGAGAAGGCCCTGAAGGGGACTATTACGCTGCTCGACCATGGCGAAGCGGGCAGGACCTATTGCTACGTCTCCGATGCGGTGGAGCTAATGTGGAACATCCTGCTTAAGGGAAGGGAGCCTGTATATAACGTGGGCGGTATTTCGAGGACCACTGTCCGGGAGTTGGCGGTCAGGATCGGCGAGTATCTTCGGGTGCCCGTGGTCTTCCCTGATGAAACGAGGCAGTTGGCCGGTACGCCCGAAGACGTCCGGCTCGATATGGCAAAGGCGAGAGAAGAATTCGGAAAAGAAGAATATCTCTCCCTCGACGAAGGACTGGCCCGGACCATCGAGTGGCAAAAGATACTCTATGCACAATGACCGATGCCGCGGTGGTGTGGGGGAGATTTGAGGACCTGTCTGCCGCCTCGGTGCGGATCTGACGGAGGGGAGATGAGAGGGAAATTCGGATGGAGCTGAGCGATAAGATTTATGTGGCAGGACACCGGGGCATGGTCGGATCGGCCGTGGTGAGAACACTCCGACAACATGGATTCGATAACCTCCTGTTTCGGACTTCAGAAGAGCTGGATCTGACGCGCCAGGACCGGGTCGAAGAATTCATGCAAAGGCAGAGGCCCGACTACATCTTCATTGCCGCCGCCCGTGTCGGTGGAATCATGGCGAACAACGTCTACAGGGCCGAGTTCATTTATCTCAACCTCCAGATAGAATGCAACCTCATTCATGCCGCATGGAAGAATGGAGTGAAAAAGCTCCTCTTTTTCTCCAGCTCATGCGTCTATCCCCGTGAGTGTCCGCAGCCTATGAAGGAGAGCTATCTCTGGACAGGCAGGCTCGAGCCGACGAACGAACCATACGCGGTGGCGAAATTAGCGGGTATTTCAATGTGCAC
>DASXUJ010000080.1 GCA_036504895.1 Syntrophorhabdaceae bacterium | reverse complement strand
CCGGACCTGCCTTTTTCGGCAGGGCCGAATAACGTTTTTACTGATTGCTGTTGAAGTATAACCAATTCATCACAAAGGAGGTCAAGATGGCAAATATCACCCCCACTGCTCCCGGAGGAAGTGGAGAAACAGTCACCACCGTGCTTGCCGATGATCTGGAGATTAAGGGCGTCATGAAGTTCGAAAGCTCTCTGATGATCAAAGGGGTCTTTGAGGGAGAGATTATATCGGAAGGGCAGTTGATCGTTGGGCCCACCGCGAAAGTCGCCGCCACCATTACCACAAAAAACCTGATCTCTTATGGAGAGATTGAAGGCGACGTCACCGCATCGGAGCAGGTTGTACTGAAGGACAGCGCAATGCATACAGGCAATATTACTACGCGTAATATCGTCCTGGAGCATGGATCGGTTTTCAACGGTTCCTGTATGATGAAAGCCAAAGACATCACCCTGACATGAGCGGCTTGAGACTATCTTATAAATAAAAAGAAAGGAGCATAAAATGGTAAATATTGCATCCACCCCCACGGGCCTCGGAGAAGAGAACGTCACCACGGTATTAGCCGATGATCTGGAAATTAAAGGTACCATGAAGTTCAAAAGCTCCCTCATGATTAAGGGCATATTCGAGGGGGAAATCATCTCGGAAGGACTTTTGATTGTCGGACCCACCGCGAGAGTCACCGCCACCATCACTACGAAGAATCTGATTTCCCATGGAGACATAAAGGGCGACGTCACTGCCTCTGAGCAGGTAATACTTAAAGAGACGGCGGTTCATACCGGCAATATCACCACGCCCAATATCGTGCTTGAAAGCGGTTCGCTCTTTAACGGCTCTTGTATCATGCAGAGGACCGGCACGCCCCAGCCCGAGGTATAGATCCCCGGTCCCGGCGCAGAAGAAAGCAACATATTCTTATCGGTCCGCGGCTGCTCTTGAGATGAGCCGCCGAACAAGGACGAGGTGCCCCGGGCGCGGCCGGAATGATGCGGTACATATTCGAGGCAGGCAGATCGAAGTGGAGATCTGCCTGCCTCCTTCCTTTCGCCCTGTGAATCTCCCGATCGCCTGCCCTACCCCGTTTTCGCGCTTTAAACAGGCATCATCACCTCCTCGGTTTCTTACGGCAAGGGTATATTTCATCCAGGCGTGATGGGGGAATATGTCGCATAAAAGGGGCCGATCAGACGCGGATCGCATTGAATAGAACGGCTTAATATGTTATAAATCAGCCATGTATGTAGATTCCCACTGCCACCTGGAGATAGAAGATTTCGATGATGACAGGTGGAATATCATTGAAGAAAGTCTTGCAGAAGGACTCGATTACATGCTCACCGTGGGTACCGAAGAGTCCTATTTCGGTCTCGTGGAAAAAATAACTGAAAAGTATCCTCAAATTTACGGGGCCATCGGGATACACCCCCACAATGCCGCGGGCTTTGACGGAGGCGCCGCAAAGAGACTGCAAGATGCCCTGAGAGGTCCCAAGATAGTCGCCTTGGGCGAAATCGGACTGGACTTCTTCAAGAACCGCTCCCCGGGGTCCGTTCAGATAAAGGCCTTTGAGGAGCAGATTCAGCTTGCAAGCCGAATGGGTCTTCCCGTCATCGTCCATTCAAGAAGTGCCCCCCGTGAAACCTATGATATCCTCCTGGCGTCAAAGGAAAGCCTTGGCCGTGGAGGCGTTATTCACTGCTTTTCCTATGATCTCGATTATGCGAAGAAATTCCTGGACCTCGGTTTCTTTATATCCATTCCGGGCACCATAACTTACACAAAGAATATATCTCTCGCGGAAGTGGCGAGATATGTCCCTTCGGACCGGATACTCTCCGAGACGGACGCCCCCTTCCTCGCCCCCCATCCATACAGGGGGAAGAGAAACCTGCCCTTCTATGTCAAGGCCACAGTGGCGAAGGTCGCCGAGATCAGAGATGTGGAGAAAGAAATCCTCGCATCGCAAATTCGTAAAAATTTTGTCGCCCTTTTTCTGGAGGGCCGGGAAGGAGCCCCGCAATGAATGCCGCCGTCATTATCGTTGATATGCTCGAAGGAAATTACCGCAAAGAGAGAACCGGCACAAGAGAGGAAGAGAAAATAGTCATTCCGGTGAGGGATTTTCTCAGGGACTGCAGGGCTTTTTCCGTCCCGGTTATATTTGCATGCGATAGTTTTCTTGAACAGGATTTCATCTTCCGTGGAAGAATGAAACCTCATGCCTTGCGTGGAACAGAGGGTACAAAGCCCCTCTCCGACCTCGAGCCCCAGGACAAGGATATAATACTTGAGAAAAGAAGGTTCAGCGCCTTTTTCAAAACGGACCTCGATCAGACTTTGCGTACGATGGGAGTGGATACCGTGGCAGTGGCCGGCATAAACACTCATTTTTGTGTCCTCG
This sequence comes from Syntrophorhabdaceae bacterium, assembly GCA_036504895.1. Lineage (NCBI taxonomy): Bacteria > Pseudomonadati > Thermodesulfobacteriota > Syntrophorhabdia > Syntrophorhabdales > Syntrophorhabdaceae > Syntrophorhabdaceae bacterium. The sequence goes on along the minus strand of DASXUJ010000080.1, from coordinate 39,778 downwards.
CGACAGCCTTCGATGCCCTTTGTCACGATTTTTATACCGTTCTTCTTGATGATCTGAGCACAGCCTACAAAAGAGAAATTCATACGGGCTTCATGGATGCGTACAGGAACTCCGCTATTTATCCGCTCCTGAGGGTGATGGATTCAGGAGAGTTTATTAAGGAGGCCGGGAACGGCCGGTAGTCCGTTTTCCGCAGGGAACTTCATACATCCGGGATGGCATCGGGGCACTATAATGAAAGAACCGTTCTCTTATAAAAAACTTCTTCTACTGGGAGGCCTTGCGCTTATCGTAGTCGCCGGCAGTCTGGCAGTTATGATGGCCTTAAGGGGCAGGGAAACCCCCGCGCCTGCGGCTGCACCAAAAAAGGAGGCTCTCACTGTCTTTCTTCCGACCGATGAGGGAACACTTTTTCGCAAGAGGGTGGAGACGAAAGACGGCATTTCTCAACAGGAAAAAATGGATATAATCATGAGGGAACTGAGGATGGGGAATGCAATACCCGACACGGTCACACTCCATGAGTTTTCAATAGACGGAGAGGGTGTTCTCTATCTCAACTTCTCCCAGGACATGAAGCGTGAGAAAATAGACGCGGCAGAGGAGATCACTACCGTCTATTCCGTTATCAACTCTTTTCTGATCAATTTCCGGGAAGCCGGGAAAGCTCAGATACTCGTGGAGGGACAGGCGCCCCACACCCTCGCCGGTGTGGTCTACACCTTTGCCCCTCTCGAAATAAATAATCAACTAGTGGAGGAGTAAATGATTGATCCGAAGATCATACGTGAAAAACCTGAGTTCCTGATTGACAGCCTGAGTAAACGGGGAGCTACGTTTGATATAGAGGGGCTTCGAAAGATCGATGAGAGACGGAGGGGCCTGATTCAGGAAAGCGAGGGGATGAAGAGTCAAAAGAACGATCTCTCGAACGAGATTGCAAAACTCAGGAAGTCCGGCCAGGCTGCCCAGGAGCAGATCGAAGACCTGAGAGACCTTGGTCGTCGCATTGAGGAGGCGGAGCGGGAGTTGAAAGAAGTCGAGAAGCAGTGGGATGACATGATATTACTCATTCCAAATATACCTCATACCAGTGTGCCTGTCGGCTCCGGAGAAGAAGACAACCAGGTGGTCAAGGTGTGGGGGGAGAAACCGTCTTTCGCATTTGAGCCCCTCCCGCACTGGGATCTCGGTGAAAAACTGGATATTCTCGATTTTAAGAGGGCAGCGAAGATCACGGGCTCCCGGTTCATTCTCTATAAATCTTACGGCGCCCTCCTCGAGAGGGCACTCATAAATTACATGCTCGATCTCCATACCCGGGAGCACGGATACGTGGAGGTCCTCCCTCCTTTCATGGTGAACCGGGATTCCATGACCGGGACCGGCCAGCTTCCGAAGTTCGAGGAAGAACTGTTCAAGGTAGATGGTTTTGATTATTTCCTCATCCCCACTGCAGAGGTGCCCGTCACCAACATTCATAATAATGAAATCCTCCGGGAGGAAGACCTGCCGGTGAAGTATGTCGCCTATACCCCCTGCTTCAGAAAAGAGGCAGGAGCGCACGGGAAGGACACAAGGGGGTTGACGCGGCTCCACCAGTTCAACAAGGTCGAGCTGGTGAAATTTGCCCTCCCCGACAAATCTTATGAAGAGCTCGAAGGCCTCCTTCTCGACGCAGAGGATGTACTGAAAGGTCTAAAGATCCATTACAGGGTATCCGCACTCTCCACCGGCGATCTCGGATTCTCTTCAGCGAAGACCTACGACATAGAGGTGTGGCTGCCCGGCCAGAATATCTACCGCGAGATATCGTCGTGCAGCAACTTTGACACCTTTCAGGCGAGAAGGGCGAAAATACGATATCGAAAGGATTCGGGCAAAGTAGACCTCCTTCATACCCTGAATGGTTCGGGTCTCGCAATCGGACGCACCGTAATGGCGGTCATGGAAAACTACCAGGAGCCGGACGGCTCTATAAGGGTCCCCGATGTGCTGAGACCCTATATGCACGGGATGGTCAGGTTCCCGTCTTAGAAAGAAGCCTGTTCACCTCGGCAAGCACCGTGGGGTCCTCTTCAGTTGCTTTGATGTCCAGGAGTAGGCCTTTTGAGCTGTCCTCGAGAAGAGATGAGAAGAACTGAATAGCCTTGAGCCGGAGGCTGCTTTCACCGATTTCCCGCAATGCCTGGAGGATCGCGATCATGGTGCCTCTGTTCCCGTTTCGTGCCATCCCTTTGATCAGGATATTCCTGATCTCCTGCACGTTTTCTTTCTTCAAATGGCGGAGCAGGGGGTTAATCGTTTTCTTATCTTCAACCTGAATGACGAGTTCGATTGCCTTCTTCCTCTTCTCTACGTCCTGAGAATAGAGGAATCGCAGAATAGGCTGAACGTCAATGCCGCTCCCGTCCCGGGCGGCCTTCTCCACAAAAGATGAATAATCATCCCCTGCGGAGATGAGGCCGGCGAGAATAAGGCCCATCTCTTCCGAAGAAAAACAGGTGCGGTCTTTCCATTTCCTTGCGAGATGCAGGACCTTCCGGTCCACCTCGGAGTCGCTGACGAGGGCTCGACCCATGTGCCGTCTGAGAAGCCCCCTTTCGTCGAACTCATAAAGCCTCAGGATGCGGTGAAGGGGCTCCCTCACGAACCTGCCGGATAAGGAGAAAAATCTGGAATCGGCAAGGCGGGTTTCCTTTACCAGGCCTGCTTTCTGCAGAACATAGAGATTCTCGACAATTCTCCCTATCGGGAGGGCAGTCTCAAAGCGAATCTCTTCCATAGTATACCGCTTCAGGTGACGTCCGCTTATCTCCGTCATCCCCGCCAGCATACTTCTGAGCGCGGTCCTATCCTCCGCTTCCCGGGCCACGCCTTCAATTATCTCTTCAAGGCGGATCCCTTTGTCGGCAAACTCACATTCTATCGGTCTATAATAGTGTCCTTCTATCCATCCTCCCGAACGCTCACCATAATGGATTCCGGCTTTTTCACCCTCCACCGCTTTCACTTCCCTGATAGAGGAAAGCTTCATCTTTCCGAAGAGACCGAACCAGTCGAAAAAAGTCTCTTTCTCGCCTGAAACCACAAGAAACATGTTGTCCTTTTCAAAACAGAATTCGAGAAATCTCTCGAATTTCTCCGTCTCACCCTGGTCGAGACCCACCATTCTTTCACATGAATCAAGGAGAAAAATACAAGGCCCCTTCTCCAAAAGCCTGCTGCAGATAGAGACGATGTCGAGACCGCTGTATCCCAGATTCTCATATCTTGTGCATATGGAGTCCCTGATCTCATTCACGGGACTCTTCCATAACTCGCAATAGAACGTATTGGAGGCGAGGCTCAATAGCTGGGGGAGCACAAAGGACGTAAGCAGCGTAGTCTTGCCCACGGACTCTTCGCCTACCATCACCACGTTACCGTTTTCAAAGAGGCAATCCAGGATAGATGAGCCTTCTTCCCACCTCGGAAAACCCGGCTTGTCTCGTTCCTTAAATAGAGAAACGCCCGCATCCGGAGGAGCGGCCGAACCCTTGTTTAAGCCGCCCGTTATATCCCATTTAATCTTGCGGTACTGAAAACCGAGCCTGCCGTTTACATTGTTTCTGAAGACGTGAAACGCCCCGTTCACAAAATTTTGCACTGCCTTCAGATGATGTAACTCATAAGGCGACGCGTCACGATAAGTGACCTCTATAACCCCTTCCCTGCTGTCGATTTCAACCCCCGCTTTCTTATTGCTGAGACCGAGGCCGAGACTACCGTATCTTCTGAGACCGGGATAATGCAGATCCGGATAGAATACGTCGAGGAGGAGGTGGGAGAAGTTGAAGAGATATTGAAGGACCTTCGTATTTCTTAAAATGGCCTTTCTGCCTCCCTCTTCGATCTCCCATTTCATGGGAACTTTTCTGATGATGTGGGAGAGGCTCAGGGTATTGATGATTTCCATCGCCTGCGCCGGAAGACCGATGCGAGCCCCCAATTCATTGCTCGCAATGACCGTCTTATGAGTCCTGTCGAGGGCGTTGAAAAGCTCGTCCGTCCCCTTTCCTGCAGGACTTCGCACTAGGCCGACATCATGGAGATAGAGGCTGCCGAGAAGGGCAAATATCTCTCCCGAGAACATTTCCTCCTTTCGGTCCCTGGAATCGGGGATCAATTTCTCAATGAGTTCTTTCAGGCGTGCGACATGATCTGCAAGAGGGAAATCAAGGGCGGGGAATAGGGTTTCTTCACACAAAGCCTTGAGAGCCAGAAACTTCCGGTATAGCTTGAGCTCACGTTCCTTGAGCTCCAGTACTTCTTCAAGCTTACCTTGCACCACACACCATTCAGGACTTCGAGATGAACCAGAAAGAACGCAATCAGCCCCGGCAGGGTGATCACGCTACCTCACGGAGTCTTATCGTACTCTCTTTCTCCACAGGAAGATAAGGGGGCTTGCCACAAATATCGATGAATAGGTACCGATAATTACGCCTATGAAAAGGGCCAGGGAAAACTCGAACAACACCTTTCCTCCCATAAATAGGAGGGCTGCGAGAACGAGCAGCACGGTGAGGGACGTAATGAGGGTCCGGCTCAGCACCTCATTGATGCTGAGGTTGATCACATTGCCCAGGTCCGACTTCGACTTCATTTTAGCCATATTTTCGCGGATACGGTCGAACACTACTACAGTATCCGTGAGGGAATAACCTGCAATCGTAAGAAGGGCGGTGATGAAGAGTATATTCATCTCCTCATTCAGGATCCAGAATATGCCGAGCATTGCGATTACATCATGAAAGGTCGCGATGGCGGCCGCGATGCCGAAGACGAAGGTAAACCTCCAGGCGATATAGATGATTATACACACCAGGGAGATGATTATGGCGATAATGGCGTTCTTCTTGAGCGTCTGTCCCACCGAGGAGCCGACCATGTTGCTCCCGAGGATCTCATATTTTTTCCCCTGGAGCTTGGTGGAGACTATCTTGCCCAGAATGTCCTGGATCTTTTCCTTTTCAGTGTCAACGATCTTCGTCTTTACAAGGAATTCTTTCGAGCCGCTGACTTCCTGAATCTGCACGTCATGAAGTCCCCCGGTCAGCAGGGCGTCGCGAAGTTCCCCGATGCCTACGGGCTCTGCGAACCTGATCTGCAGATTCGTTCCCCCCGTGAAGTCGACGCTCATGTTCGCCTTGCCGAAGGATGTCATTACAAAGGCAACGAGCCCGAGAATGGTGAGGATAAGGGAGAGGAGAAACATCTTGTTCCTCAGGCTTATAAAATCCAAATTGGGTTTCTGTATAATTTCTCTGAATTTCATCAGATGCTCAGACTCCTTGGTTTATATTTTGTCACGATCCAATCGAAGATAACCTTGGATCCGAAGACCGCAGTAAAAAGGTTGATGATGATACCCACGCTTAAGGTCACCGCAAAACCCTTTATCGGTCCTGTGCCGAAGATAAAGAGGACGAAAGTGGTAATGAGGGTGGTAATATGGGCGTCAAAGATCGTGACCCACGCCTTCGAATATCCTCCGTCTATGGCGGCCCTCACCGTCTTGCCCAGCCTCAATTCTTCACGTATTCTTTCAAAAATGATAACGTTCGTGTCCACGCCTATTCCCATGGTCAGGATAATACCCGCGATACCGGGAAGGGTCATGGTTGCCTTCATTGCGCTGAATGCCCCGAGAAGGTAAATCAGGTTGAGAAAAAGGGCGATATCGGCCACCACGCCGGAATACCGATAATAAAAGACCATGAATATGATTACGAGCACCGCTCCGAGGAGCGCCGCCTGAATGCCTTTATTGATTGAATCCTGACCCAGGGTGGGTCCTATCGTGATATTCTGGACGATCTTTACCGGCGCAGGAAGGGCCCCTGCCCTGAGCACGATGGCGAGGTCGCTCGCTTCATCCATGGTAAAGCCGCCGCTTATCTGGGCCTTGCCGCCTGAAATTCTATCCTTTACCACGGGCGCCGAGTAGACCGTATTATCAAGCACTATGGCAATACGTTTTCCTACATTTTCCCCCGTGATTCTGTCGAAGATCCTCGCCCCTTCGCTGTTGAATTCTATGTCGACCCTAATCTCCGAACCGAGTCCGCTTCCCACGCCCACTTTTGCGCTCGTAAGCAAGTCTCCCGTAAGGAGGGCCTGCTTCTTGAGCAAAATAGGTGAGCTGGTGACAATGCCCGTCTCCCGGTTTCTCCTCTTCTCCATCAGAAGCTCATCGCCCTCCGGGGCCACGCCCGAGGTTGCCTTGGCGGCATTTTCCTCATCTACCAGCTTGAATTCCAATTGCGCGGTCTTCCCTATCAGCTCGATTGCCCTCTCCGGGTCCTTCACTCCGGGAAGCTGCACCAGGATCTGGTTCTCTCCCTGGCGGGCGATCACCGGCTCGCTTACGCCGAACTGGTCAATCCTGTTCCTGATGGTTTCCAGGGCCTGCTCCACCGCATGTTCTTTCAGGGCGGCAATCTCTTTTTCAAGCCAGATAAACCGGACGCTGAAGTTATCGCCTTCCACGCGGGTCGTGTCCGCTTTCAGATCGGGAAACTCTTTTCCCACCACATTATAGAGCTTTTCCTTCTGATCCGCTCTCACGGTGACCGATACGGCGCCGTCCCTCCTGTCCAGGGACAGGAAGCGGATGCCGTCACGGATGAGCGCATCTTTAAGGCCGTTAAATTTTCTCTCCCCCAGATTTTCCATCATCTTGGCGGTATCGAGCTCGAGGAGAAGGTGTATGCCCCCTTTGAGGTCGAGACCGAGATGAATTTTTTCCGAAGGAAGGTACTGCTTCCAGGCGCCTTTAAGCTCAACCACATTGGGCAGGCAGTAAACAATGGAGATTACCAGAAACACTAGGATAAGAATGGCTCTCAGTTTTAATGACTTTAGCACTTATGACCTCATAGTGGAATTCTTAGAAAAAAGTATATCAAAATTATATTTATCCTGCTCTTTTGTCAAGGGAATTTTCTCACAAAGACGGGTATTGCCGCCTATGTCACTTGCCGGTGCCAATTCGGGGATGAGGGGGCCGGCTTGAAAGTTACTTTTCGCGGTCGCTGTGCAGGGTCCTCAGGAAATCGATCACCTTATTAACCTTCACTGTCACGAGCCGCTCCACCTGAGGCAGGGCTTCCGCTTCACGGGCAGACGGGGAATAGCCGTCCATCATCGCAATGCTTTCGATCTTTTCGGATTTTCCGATGAGCTGGTACCCTGTATCGCCTTCCTTATCCCACACCACCACCGATATGCGACCGTTCATTTGGAGGTTGGCGAGGGTATCGGGGCAAAACCAGGCGCTCACCCCGATACGGGAGCCGCCCCGGTAGTCGAGGAGGCCCGCCACCGCCACGTGTGGCTCCCCCTTGTCATTTGCGGTAGCCACAAACAGGTGCCCTATCCTGCGCGCGAGGAGAACCGATTTCTCTATATCCGCGGTATTCATCCTTCTTCTCTATCTCCCGGGATGTACGGGCCGTGGACTGCCGTTGACACGAAACCGTTCCGGGAAAGGTCGGGTCTCACTCGTCGATCAGAATGGCTTCAACGGGACATGCGTCTGAGGCCTCCCGTACGGCATCTTCAAGGTCTTCGGGCACCTTCTCCGTCTTCACTACGGCAAGGTCCCCTTCCATCACGAATATTTCGGGACAGGTCTCCGCACAGGAGCCGTCCCCCACGCATGCATCTCCATCTACTCTGACTTTCATCGCTGCCCTCCTCCACGCCGAGTATTATCTATGTTCCACGGCCTCGATACGGATATCGGCCGCGACCGTTGATTCCAGCCGTATCCGCTCAAGAGCGCGGTCTCTTCGATTATAAGAACATTAGTTACCCTGCCCTGTCGTGTCAAGGCAAAGGCTCGAGCAAATAATCCTGCTTCAGCTTTTAGACAGGGAGGCGGGTTAAAGATCCGGGCCTGCGCGGCTGCTGCCGTCACAGGCCCGGATGGGGGGATTACTTTATTTGATCGATACCAGTTCAACCTCAAAAATCAGCGTGGAGTTCGGACCGATAATATTGCCCGCCCCTCGTTCGCCATAGGCAAGGTTCGGCGGGACAAATAACTGCCACTTCGATCCGGTCTTCATTTTCTGAAGGGCTTCGGTCCAGCCGGGGATCACTCCCGAAACCTGAAAGGTTGCCGGCTCTCCCCGCTTAAAAGAGCTGTCGAATTCCGATCCATTGACAAGAGTGCCCCTGTATTGGACGGTGACCGTATCGGTTGCTTTAGGCATTTTGCCCGTTCCTTCCTTAATCACCTTATACTGCAGACCGTCCGGTAATGTGACGACTCCCGGCTTCTTTTTATTTTCCGCAAGAAAGGCATCCCCTTCTTTTTTGTTCGTTTCGCCGACCTTTTTCAGCATCTCGGTCTGCTTGGCCACCATATCTTTCTGAAAAGCCACCATGATTTCCCGCATCTCCTGATCGGTAAGGAGGAGCTTGCTTCCGGACACGGCATCTTTAAGACCCTGCGCAAGGACGGAGGGATCCGTCTCTATCTGCTGCCGTTTAATGGTATTCCCGATATCTACACCGATGGAATAGCTGAGCTTCTCTTTGGGGGTTTTTAAAGCCGTGGGGGTCTGGGCGCCCACCTGGGTCGCGAGGAACAATACTGCCAAAACCACTATCATCTTTAATTTCATGAATGCTCCTTTCAGGATAACGTCACCCCCTCAAATGAGACGGTGCCTTGATTTGATCTATAGGTCGCGTAATGAAAATCCTGTACGGACCATAATATAAGCCCTCAAATTACGATTGTCAAACTGGTAAACTGGCCCCACCGGCCTGATCGGCAACATGGGGGGAGCGGGAAAAAGAAGGTGGAACGGCAGAGTTTGCTGGACAAGGAGCCAAAGAAGATGTACATTATATAGGCTAGAGAAAACATATCGACCATGCCATACAGTTCGTTGGTCTCCAACCATATAAAATGACTGATAGCAGGGTTACGTAAGAGGTGAAGAGTTATGTCCGAAGTAAATCTTGAGAGCGGCGAAGGGGCCGCTGACGTAAGAATCGAAGAAACCGGCAAAGAAGAGCAGTTTGCGGAGCTGTTTGAAAAAAGCGGCAATATGTCCAAAAGGCTGGAGCCAGGGCAGAAAATTAAATCCTTTGTGGTGAGCATTTCAGGGGATTTCGTCTACATTGACCTCGGCGGCAAGAGCGAAGGTGTGGTAGACCTGAGCGAATTCATGGATGAGAACAACAACTACACCGTGAAGGTGGGAGACGAGCTGGAGGTTCACTTCGTCACCGTCCAGAATGGAGTAAAGAAACTCACCACCCTCGTACGCGGTGTATCGACCGTTGATTTATCAGGTATCCGCGAGGCTTTTGAGGCAGGCTTGCCGGTAAACGGTAAAGTGGCGGGAGAGCTCAAAGGTGGATTTGAAGTCCGGGTAGGAAAGGTCCGATGTTTTTGTCCTTTCTCTCAAATGGATCTCAGGGCCAGCAGGGATGCCGGCGTCTATGTGGGAGAGATCTTTCCCTTCCGTATATTGGAATTCGAAGAAGGAGGCAGAAATATCATTGTCTCCAGGCGAGCCCTCCTCGAAGAAGAACGGCAGGTTCAGGTCGAAGCATTAAAGAAGAACCTTCAGGTAGGCATGGAAGTCCCTGCTAAAGTGCGGTCCATTCAAAATTTTGGCGTTTTCGTCGATTTGGGCGGTATAGATGGTCTTATCCCGATGAGCGAGCTTGCGTGGGACCGTTCTGAAAAGGCGGAAAACATTCTCAACCTCGGACAGGAAGTGACGGCAAAGGTGATTGCCCTGGATTGGGAAAAAGATCGCCTCACCTTAAGCCTGAAGGCAATGCAGGCAGACCCCTGGACGGATGTGGCGGAGAAATATTCTTCCGATATGGCGGTAAAAGGGAAGATCGTGCGTCTTGCTCCTTTCGGCGCCTTTGTCTCTCTGGAGCCGGGTATCGACGGTCTCATCCACGTCTCAAAGCTTGCGCCGGGCAAAAGAATCAAACACCCGAAAGAAGTGGTGGAAGTGGGCCAGGAAGTAGAGGTCTATATTCTGGAGGTTGACGCCCAGAAGAAAAAGATTTCTCTCTCCATGGAACAGAAGGTAGAGAAAGAAAGACCGATCCTTCCGGGAATAGGAGAGATCCTCCAGGGAAGAATTGAGAAAATCATGCCTTACGGGCTTTTTCTTCACACCGAGGGAGGAGTAAAGGGTTTTATTCCCAATTCTGAAATGGGAACTCCCAGGGGGACGAATCACAGTCGCCTTTTCCCTGAGGGAACCAATATGGAAGTTGTGGTGACCGCAGTGGACCAGGAGCGGGGCAAGGTAACCTTCAGCCGAAGCGGAGTAGAGGAAAAAGTCGCCCAGGACGAGTATCGCCAGTATAGGGATACGGTGAAGAAACAGGAAACCTCACCGGGGGGACTCGGAAGTTTCGGTGAGCTCCTCATGGCCAAATTGGGAGAAAAGAAATAGAGACATCCGGCGACGGAGGTATCTGACCCTCCGTCGTATCTTCATTCTGATAGATTATCCGAACAAACCCGGCCCTTCAGATGTACCTTTAAAAGGTATCCTGAGGTGAGTGAAAGCCTTTTCCGATACCCTCCTGCCCTGGGAAGTCCTGATGATAAACCCTGTTTTTAAAAGATAAGGCTCCACCACCTCCAGGAGTACGTCCGACTCGAGTTGAAGGGTTGCGGCGAGCGCCTCGATGCCCACGGGGCCTCCCCTGTAATTAAGAATAATTGTACGTAAGAGCTTCCTGTCTATCTCCCCGAGACCACACTCGTCGATACCTTCCAGCGCCAGGGCGTCCACGGCAATAGCGCCCGTGATCCTTCCGTCGGCCCTCACCTGTGCATAATCGCGCACCCGCTTGAGCAGTCTGTTTGCGACTCTCGGCGTGCCCCTCGCCCGCCTCGCGGTCTCATAAGCCCCTTTTTCGTCGATAGACACATTGAGGATGATTGCCGATCGTTTGATAATCCGTACCAGGTCGGCTTCGGTATAAAAATCAAGGTCGCGGGTAATGCCGAACCTCTCTCTCAACGGAGAGGAGAGGAGTCCCGATCTTGTAGTCGCCCCTATGAGGGTGAATTGCTCGAGACGATAGCGATGGGTCCTTGCGTGGACCCCTTTGTCGAATATAAAATCCACCGCGAAATCCTCCATGGCCGGATAGAGGAATTCCTCCACCACCTTGGGTATTCTGTGGATCTCGTCGATAAAAAAGACATCCCCTTTCTCCATATGGGTCAAAAGCCCCATGAGGTCTCCCCCTTTTTCCAGGGCGGGGCCCGATGTGGTGATGATGCGGGTGCCCATCTCATTGGCAATAATATGAGCCAATGTGGTTTTGCCCAGGCCGGGGGGACCGTTAAAGAGGATATGCTCCAGGGGCTCTTTTCTCAATATGGCGGCCTCGATGGCGATCTTGAGGGTTTCAACCACATTATCCTGTCCCACGTATTCGGCGAGCATGGTGGGTCTCAGGGTTACATGAATCTCGTTGTCCGTCGCCCTGTCCTCGGCAATTTGTTCCGTTACGGTCGTAATCTCTTCGTTGATCATTTTTTCTGACCCCGGTAAACCTCTTCGAACAATTGTTCCGACGATGAGATGGTGGGATTCCTCTTCATGGCCTCTTCGACCATCTTTCTCGCCTCGATCGTTTTATGGCCGAGCTGACTCACCATTACGTATTCCACTTCCTTGCGGAAATCCTCGGCCTCGCCCGCAGGAAGGAGTACCTCGGGAAGGAGCGCATATTTCGCTACTTTCCCCCGGAGCGTGGCGACTATCTTTTCCGCCTTTCTTTCCCCTATGCCCTTTAACTGCCTCAGGGCCTTGACATCCTTTTCTTCTATCCAATGGGCAATCTCCCGCGCGGACCTCACGAGCGCCTTGATTGCAGCGGAAGGCCCTATGTCTTCGACGGATATAAAAAGCTCGAAGAATTCCCTGTCAAGCACATTCGTGAACCCGACGAGGATCGGCTTGGGCTGCCGCTCGGTCTGATTGAAAGAGATATAAAGGCTCAGCGGCCCGTCGGGTTTATGAAGCCGCCTTATCTCGTGCAGCACATAGGCGGGGATCAGGACATCATAGCCGATCCCGTTTACAAGCAGCGTCAGCCGCTCATCGTAGATGCCCTTCAATTTTCCTTCGAGATAGGAGATCATAATCTTCTTCCGGGACCGTTTCTGTAAAAGGCGGTGAGGGCCACTGCCAGCGCATCCGCCGCGTGAAAAGAGGGAAGCCCGTCCATTTGCAGCATCGCCTGCACGGTCCTTCTCACCTGATCTTTATCCGCACTTCCATATCCTACAAGGGCGTTTTTGACCTCTTTCGTCGTGATCTCCTTCATAGCCATATTGCTTTGAAAGACGGCGAGGTAAATGACCCCGATCACGCCCCCCAAAAGAATGCCTGCCCTGGGATATCTTACGAGGGAAAAGATGTTCTCTACCGCCACGAGCTCCGGCTTCACTGCGCTAAGCAACACGTTCACGTCGGCATAGATCTGAGAGAGCCTTCGGGACATATCGTCGTCCTTCGATGTCTTAATATGGCCGCATTTCACGAGCGAGGGGCTGGGACCTTCACATGAAATGGCGCCGAAACCCGTGCTCGCCAGACCTGGATCAAAGCCTAATATAATCATAACGGATAGCCGTAAGTCGGGGGGCTCTCATCTTTCCTTTATCATCATATCAGGAATCGACGCGCCTTGTAAACTAGAAAGGCCCCCCTCATTTACGCACTCTTTTTCTCTTTCCCCGCAGATTCCCGATTGATTTTTTCATACGGACCAACTATAGTACTATGGTAAGTGAGACCTTACATCTCCAGTGAATCATGCACCGAGTGTCGTGAATGTGTTGAAACCTGTCCCTATGAAGTCTTTATGTTTACAGGCGGAAAGGTAATCGTTTCTCACCCCGAGGACTGCATCGAATGCACGTCATGCGTGGAAATGTGTCCTCATAAAGCAATCCGGATGGATGACTGATGAAGAAGAAGACGCTCCTCGATAAGAAGGCGATAGAAAGAACGATCAACCGGATCACCCATGAGATTATCGAGAAAAACGAAGGATGCGCATCATTGAGCCTTATAGGCATCCGCACCAGGGGGGTCCACGTGGCCAACCGGATCAGGGATAAAATATTGGAGGTCGAAGGAATATCACTCCCCGTGGGGGTGCTCGACATCACCATGTATCGGGACGATATTTTTAAATTGAAAACACCGGTGCTCAAGAAGACGGAAATCCGCTTCGACCTCACCGGTAAGACGATTGTCCTGGTCGATGACGTAATGCATACCGGCCGGACCGCCAGGGCCGCCATTGATTCGATTATGGACCTGGGCAGACCGAATAAGATTCAACTCGCGGTGCTCGTGGACAGGGGTCAAAGAGAGCTTCCCATCCATCCCGATTATGCGGGGGTGGTATGTGCGGTCGACCCCGGCGAGGAGGTCCTGGTGCGTCTGCGCGAAGTGGACAAGAAAGACGAAGTAGTGCTCGTGAGGTCGTGATGGAGTGGACCAGGAAAGACCTTCTCGGCATAAAAGGGCTCGCCAAAGAGGAGATCCTCTCCATTCTCGATACCGCTGAATCCTTCAAGGATGTATCCCGGAGAGAAATAAAGAAGGTCCCTACCCTGCGGGGCAAGACCGTTATCACCCTTTTCTATGAGCCGAGCACCCGCACGCGGATTTCATTTGAAATCGCCGCCAAACGCCTTAGCGCCGATACAATAAATATGACTGCCAGCACGAGCAGCTACGTCAAAGGCGAGACCCTGAAGGACACGGGAAGGAACCTCGAGTCCATGAAGCCTGATGTGATCATCATCCGGCACAGCATGCCGGGCGCTCCTCATATGCTCTCCCGTATCCTTGATTCAGCGGTAATTAATGGAGGGGACGGCTCCCATGAGCACCCTACCCAGGCGCTGCTCGACCTTTTTACCATGCGAGAGAAGAAGGGCTCTCTCGACGGGCTTAAGGTCGCCATCGTGGGCGATATTGCCCACAGCAGGGTCGCCCGATCGAATATTTTCGCCCTCGCCCATTTCAACGCGGAGATCACCTGCTCGGCCCCGCCCACGATGATACCGCAGGGTATCGAACAATTGGGCGTGAAGGTCGAATATGATCTCACCAGGGCAGTAAGGGGCGCCGATGTCATTATGATGCTGCGCATACAGAAAGAACGGGGCGGGGTGACTGCCATACCTTCCATAAAAGAATACTCCACCCTTTTCGGCCTGAAGAAGAAACATCTCAAAGAAGCGGCCAAAGACGTGATTATTATGCACCCTGGTCCCATGAACCGCGGTATCGAGATCGCCGACGAAGTGGCCGACGGTCCCTATTCGGTAATTCTGGAACAGGTGGAAAATGGTGTTGCCGTGAGGATGGCGGTTCTCTATCTCCTCACGGGAGGTGAGACATGAGAATCCTTTTGAAAGGCGGCAGGGTTATTGACCCCGCCACCGATCTCGATGCGGTTATGGATGTCATGATACACGGCGGTGAGATCGAGAAGATAGACCGGAATATCACGGTGTCGAAGGGAGACGTCCGTGTTATCGACGTCTCCGGGTATGTGGTCGCTCCGGGCCTCATAGACGTGCATACCCATCTCAGGGAGCCGGGTTTCGAGTTCAAAGAGACAATCGCCACGGGCACGAGGGCTGCCGTGAGGGGCGGATTCACCACACTTGTATGCATGGCCAATACCTCCCCCGTCAACGACAACAGGAGCGTTACTGAAGCCATAGTGGAGAAGGCAAAAGCTGAAGGGGCCTGCCGGGTCTATCCTTGCGGGGCCATCACCAAGGGACTTAAGGGTGAAGAGCTTTCGGAGATAGGCGATATGTTCAATGCCGGCATCGTCGCCATATCGGATGACGGAAGATCGGTGAAAAATGCGGAGCTTCTCAGAAAGGCCTTCGAATACGTCAAGCTTTTCAATATCCCCGTCATCTCCCATTGCGAGGATGAGGACCTTTCACACGGCTATGTCCATGAAGGCGCCGCCTCATTGCTTTCGGGACTCCTTGCCGTCCCCTCCATTGCAGAGGAGATCATTGTGAAGCGTGACATGGCAATCGCCGCCTATGTAGGCTCTCCTGTCCATCTCACCCACATATCGACTGCCGGAAGTGTCGATGCGATCGGAGAATCAAAAAAGCGCTACCGCAAAATTACGTGTGATACGTGTCCCCATTATTTCTCTCTTACCGATGAGGCCACCCTCTCCTATGATACAAATACTCGGGTAAACCCTCCCCTCAGGGGGCTATCCGATATGGAGGCGATCAAAGAGGGGTTGAGAAGCAATATAATCGACATCATCGCCACGGACCACGCGCCCCACGACCTCACCTCGAAAGACGTAGAGTTCGACCTAGCCGCGCCCGGGATATCGGGGCTGGAAACCGCCTTCGCTCTGTCTTTGCGGCTCGTGCATGAAGGAGTGCTTCCACTAAAAGAGCTGCTTGCTAAATTCACGGTGAATCCCGCCGGATTCCTGAATCTTCCCTATGGCACGCTTGCGGCCGAGACTGCGGCCGATATCATTGTCTTTGATCCCCTCAAGCCCTGGACGGTGGATCCCGCCGCTTTTCTGTCAAAAGGCAGAAATACGCCTTTCGGCGGGTGGAAGCTCAAAGGAAAGAACCTGCTCACCATTGTCAATGGCTCGATTGTATACAGGGACAAAGGGTTTTCGGCATAGAATAAAATAAACATTTCCACGGCTTCTCTCCTAAAGATATTTTCCTGCCCAGGGCGTAATGCCGAACCCGACGGCCCTTTTTTCCTTTTCAAATCCTTGACATCACTGGAATTCCATAGTATGTTAAAAAAAGAACAAGCGAGGGAGGGATATGAGCAACTTTTTCGACAAATTGAGCGTGCGGTACATGACCAAGGATGATTTGGATTCCATAGTAGAAATTGACATAAAAGTTTTGGGGGAGTCGAGGAGAGATTATTGGAACACAAAAATAATCAAACAGGCTGAGTCAAGACCCCATGATGCATCCCTTGTCTCTGAGATAGACGGAAAAGTGGCAGGCTTCATTCTGGGCGAGGTGAGCGGCTGGGAGTTTAAGGTCCCGAATAATATCGGTTGGATCGACACGATCGGCATAGATCCGGACTACCAAAACAGGGGTATCGCCAAGGTCCTCGCGAATGCGCTTATCTCAAATATCAAAAAATATGGCGTCGATACGATCTATACCCTCGTGAACTGGAATGATTGGGATTTGCTCCAGTTTTTTCACGCCATGGGATTCTCGCGGGGAGACATGATAAATCTCGTCCTGAAGGTATAATCTAGTCCCAATATTTGTCTAACACACGACGATGAGTGCGTGTAGCCTGTTCGAAAATCATGATAAGGGGTGATCCCCCGATGCAGTAAAAGCCGGTCCGGGTAGCTTCAGCCCGATGTCTACCGATGCGGTCGCCATGGACCTTGCCCGCGCCCCAATCATCCGCGGTCGGACACTATCTTGAGCGTCATGCTCGCATGGATTCTACCATCTTTTAAGTTATTCACCGATTTGATACTTGCGACGCTCACGCCATATTTACCGGATATCTGCGCGAGGGTCTCTCCCTTCTTCACCGTGTGAAGTTTGACCCTGGGAGAGGCCTCCTTCTTTTTCCTGCTATCGCTGCTTGCAAGTCTGAGCTTCATGTTCGGGTAAACTTTCCCGCCCTTCAAGTCGTTGAAGGATATGAGACTCGCCGTATCGACGCCGTGCATGTTCGATATCCCTGAAAGGGTCTCGCCTTTTTTTACCACGTGATAACCTCTCGTCATGCCCGGCTTCTCCGCCTGCTTCTGTATTACCGGCTCTGTAAGTATTTCGGCCTTCGTCTGTTTCACGCGAGGGGATTCCGGGAGTGCGCCGACTTCCCGAACCGGAGAGACGACCGAGGCGGCTTTGATCGTGCTGTCAGGGGATGGCGATGAAAATGTCGGGATATTCAGCACCATACCCGGTTTTATCTTCAAACGGTCGTCGCATTCGTTCACCATATAGAGCTCTTCCATGGTAACTCCATATTTCTTCAATACCTTTGCGACCGTATCCTTTTTCTTGACCTTGTAGACGATTACGTCTCTTATCTTTCTCTCGTCTACCGACGACGTCTCGAGCTTCGCCAAAAACCGCTCCACGTTTGTTCTGGCAGGAAGCTTGATTTTATATTCGTCGGAATAAGGAGGGGTAAGGCCCCGCAATAGCTCCGGGTTCAGGGATTTTAAAGCCCCGACGTCCATTGAATTTGCCCTCGCTATTGCGGTGAGAAGGGTAGCCCCCGGCACTTTTACTTCCACGAAGGTAAGGGGCTCATCATACTGGATATTTCCGAAACCGAACCTTTCCGGGTCTTTTGCAATGATAGAGGCGGCGATAAGCCGGGGGATATACTCTCTGGTCTCCCTCGGTAGGGCGTTATATTTGGATAATTCCCAAAAATCATTGGTATTGTGCTTCTCGATAGCTTTCTCCACGCGCCTTTCTCCGGCGTTGTATCCCGCTGCCGCAAGATACCAGTGGCCGAACTGGTTAAAAAGGTCCGTCAAATATTTGGCAGCCGCCACAGTCGATTTCTCAGGGTCTCTTCTTTCATCTATCCAGAAGTTAACCCTGAGTCCATATCTGCCGCCTGTTTCGTAGATGAACTGCCAGGGACCGCACGCTTTCGCAGGAGAGTACGCCTTCGGATTGAAACCGCTTTCTATCATGGCGAGATACACCAGGTCCTCGGGGAGGCCGTGCTCTTTGAGAATCACTTTTATCATAGGGACGTAGCGGCGGGACTTCTTGAGCCAATTGGCGAAGACCTTCTTTTTCCCATTGGTGAAGTAGAGGACGTAATACTTCACCGCATCATTGAATACAATCGGAAGATCAAAATCCTTGAAATCATCGTGTTCCAGAAGAGAGGTGATATCCTCGTCATCATCGGGAACCCCGAACCTTACCTTGGATTTTGACTTTGGCTTCTTTCGATCCCCTGCTATCGCCCCTTCGAGTTTGGAAGGTTTTATAAGGTCCGTGGCGGGAAGGTCGGAATCCTGCTGTCGTGAGACATGGTCGGTAGTGGCTACCTTTCCGGTGCCGGCACAGCCTGCCAAAAAAACGAGGATAACGAACGCAATACAAAGCCTCTTCATTGTCCCCTCTTACGTAGCAAGAACTGTACCATTCAGACTTGATAATAGAGGGAAAAGAATCTCATGTCAACAGAAAAATGACACGAGATAAATGACATTAACCCCGCTCTCCCAGTTGTTTATTAATAAGGGTCCTATAGCCCTGGGCAAACTGATAGGCATTCATCCTCCTCTTGTTCTCCAGTTGAACTTCGTATACAACAACCGTACCATTCGGCGTGGAGACAAGAAATCCCTCTTTTCTCAATCCCGTTATGAGACCCGGTTCGCCCGCGGCAGCCGGATCATAGATATCTGCGTCAAAAATCTTGAGGAGGAGTCCGTCAAGAAAGGTAAACGCAGTGGGCCAGCCCGCTAGTGCCCTGATCTGTCTGGTAATCTCGAGGGCGCCGAGACTCCAGTCGATCTTCCCCATCTCCTTGGTAATAATGGGAGTATAGGTGGCCTCTTCGGAATTCTGAACAATGCCGGCACCCATTTCCCGGTTCTCCGGATTGTCGATGAACCCGGGGAGTATCTCGGCGGCCTTACGAGAGAGCCGCTCCGACAGGCTCACTGCATTTTCGCCCGGCTCAATCCCCACATGGGTCTGATAGAGAATGTCGCCTTCGTCCATCTTTTCATTCATTCGTATGAAGGTGATCCCGGTTTCGCTCTCACCGTTCCAGATCGCCCACTGAATGGGCGAAGGACCTCTGTATTTCGGCAGAAGAGAGGGATGAATATTCAGGGGGCCCATGGAAGGGAGGAGGAGGGCCCACCGGGGGACCATAAGGCCGAATGACGCGACCACCAGAAGGTCGGGAGCGTACTCCCTGAGTTGTTGTGCGGCATCGTCCCTGAAGGAATCTATCTCGACAAAGGGAATTCCCGATTCTAATGCGATCTGCTTCACTTCATTATTCTCAAGGAGATATCCGCGCCCTTTAGGTTTGGCTTTCTTAGTGATCACCAATGCGACATCGGAAAGAATGGACCTTAGAGGAGGTACTGAGAAACTCGATGACCCCAAATAGGCGACCCTCACCTTTTGGGCCTCATGAATTTCTTTTTGAAGAACTCCCTTTTTAAGGGACTCAGATGATCTATAAAGAGGATACCGTTGAGGTGGTCTATCTCATGCTGCAGGGCCCTTGCCAACTGGTCTTCGCAGTCGATCTCGATGACCTCGTCCCTCAGGTCAACCGCCCTTACCCTTACCCTTTTCGGTCTTTTCACGAATTCAAAGAACTTCGGCACGCTCAGGCAGCCCTCTTCGACGGTTTCCTCTGCTTCTGAAAGGAGGACCTCGGGATTAATCAACACGATCGGCTTTTTATCCCCCGTCATGTGCTCGTCTATCACTATGAGCCTCAACCCTATACCGACCTGGGTTGCCGCGAGGCCGGCGCCACTTGCCAGACACATGGTCTCTATCATATCTTGAGAAAGTCGCACGATCTCGTCGCTTACGCAGTCGATTCTCACCGCTGTTTTGCGTAGCACCGGGTCCGGATAAATCCTTATCTCCTTTAATGCCATAGCCTATATATTAGAGGAATTTCCTTTCTCAGTCAACCTTGTCTGCGGTTGAAAGAGGCCCCGGGAAAGAATGCGTTCCAGGGGATTGACGGCGATAACGGTACATGGTAAGCTATTCTCATGTTCGGTCTGGGTTTTCCTGAGCTTATCATAATAATGGTGATAGTCGTTCTTATCTTCGGCGCAGGCAAACTTCCGGAGATCGGCGGAGCTATCGGTAAGAGCATAAAAGGATTCAAAAAGGCCGTCAGCGAGCCTGAAAGCAAAGAAACCCTTCCCTCCAGCGACAACCCCAAAGAAAAAGATAAGATTGCCTGACCATCGTGGATGAGAGGGTATTCATAGGCGTAGGCTCCAATATGGGCGACGGGGTCCGGCATTGCGCGGAGGCCGTGGGAAGAACGCTCCGGGACGGCCGGACGCGGTTGCTCGGAATATCCTCATTCTATGCCACATCCCCTGTATCGCCCATACTCCAGGATGACTTCGTTAATTGTGTCTTTTCGATCCTCTGGGATGGTTCGCCCCCGGACCTCCTTCTGCTCCTGAATGGCATAGAGTCGGATATGGGTCGTAAGAGAACCATCCCCTCGGGACCCAGGGTAATAGACCTCGACATCCTGCTCTTCGGGGCTATTGTCATATCCACGCCTTCTCTCATAATACCCCATCCGGAGCTTCACAGGAGGAGGTTCGTGCTCGTACCTTGCATAGAAATCGACCCTTCCCTCCTTCACCCGGCATTGAAACAGCCCCTCACATCCTTTCTTGCCGGGATCGATTCTTCGCAGACTATCTCGATTCTTATGGGCGCGACCGAAGTGATGGGCCTGATTTCCACCATCCCCTTTGCAAAATCTTCCCATTGAAAGTAACTTTTCTTACAGGAAAAACATTTCACAAGGCGTCATTTTTATGATAGAAGAATGTGCCGGCTCTCGCCCGGCCTGTCCCGGAGAGGGCTCAATCAGTAGGGAAAAAAGGGATGGGACAAAAGAGGATATTTTCAGAAACAGACAAAATAGCAGGAGGAGAGAATGAAATTTTTCATAGATACGGCTAATGTAGACGAAATTAAGAAGGGACTTGAAATGGGGCTCGTAGACGGAGTGACTACCAACCCGTCCCTCCTGTCCAAGGTAAAAAAAGATCCGGACAAAACAATCAAGGAGATACTGGCGCTGGTCGAGGGCCCCGTGAGCCTTGAAGTGATCTCCAAAACCTCCGGCCCCATGTGCGAAGAAGCCAGGCGCCTCGCCGGCCTGGGGTCGAATGTGGTGGTGAAGATACCCATGACCGAAGAAGGCATTAAGGCCGTCCGCAGCCTTTCCCGTGAAGACATCAAAACGAATGTGACTCTCATATTTCAGCCTGTCCAGGCTCTTATTGCCGCAAAGGCGGGCGCTGCTTACGTGAGCCCCTTTATCGGAAGGCTCGACGATATTTCCAGCAGGGGCATGGACATCATCGAGGATACCCTTACCATTTTTTCGAATTATGCACTTGAGACGGAGATCATCGTCGCAAGCATCAGGAGTCCTCTCCACGTGCTTCAGGCGGCGACAATCGGAGCGGACATAGCAACCATACCCTTTAACGTATTGAGCCAGCTCATGAGCCATCCGTTGACGGATATCGGGCTCGACAAATTTCTGAAGGACTGGGAAAGCACAAAGAAATGAGCAGACTATGGGGAGAAAAAAGAAAACCGGCCTCGGCCGGTTTTCTTTTTTCTTTTAGGAGAATTGAATCCTTTTCACTTCACCGCTCTTACCGGTGAATTCCGTATCTTTACCATTGAGGAGAATCTTCACGCCTCCCGCATTACCGATAAGAAGGTCGAATTTTTCTTTCGCATTTACGACGATGATCTCGTGAGGACTCAGCATGAACTCTTTCTTCTCGCTTTCGTCAATCACCACGCTGATCCAGGTTCGCTCTTGACAGGTAATCATAAGGCGCTTCGGTTCAGCGGCTGAAAGAGTTCCTGTATCGCCCTCACTTTTCACCTCGGATACGGGCCGGACATTATTGTTCGCCGGGGCCTCATCAGGGGTTTTCTCAGCTATCCTTGTCGCAGTCTCCGTTTTGGAGACGATCGTCTTTTGACGCTCCATTCGGTCATATGCAAAAATACCCATAATGATCGCAAGAATTATGAAGACGGCATACCGTGCCCTGAAAAAGCGCCTGCCCGTGGGTTCGGCTTTCGGTACCTGGGGAAGGATAACGGTTTCCACAACCGGAGGCGGCGGCGCAGCTTCCGGGTCGATGAAGTACGGAGTCACTTCCGCATATGCGTGAAGAAGAGTCGCATATTCCTTCACAAAACCCTTTACATACACCTCGTGAGGCAAGGGGGCCCAATTTCCTGCCTCGATAGCCTCGATAAGCGATTTTCTGAGGCACAGCCTCTCCGCTACCTGGGCGACGCTCAACTCCTTCTCTTCTCTTTTCTTTTTGAGTATTTGACCAATTCCGGCAAGATCAATATTCATACCTTACTCCTCCGCATGATGTCACGCCGTAACCGAGCATGTCCGTGTGTCTCCCGCAGCCGCGAGCTGTTCTCCTGACATGGTACTTGTATGTATATCGGAAAGATCATCGAATATCTTAATAGAAACATAAAACTCACCTGATTTCTGTGACTCTCGTCACATTATTGTTTAGTTTATACGCTATTAAATACCTTTTTCAATATAAAATATGCGACTTACCTGCAGTCCTGACAAGTCAGGAGTTCATCGAGAGGGGTTCCCGATTTTTCCGAAATGAATTCAAGCTGCATGACGGGTGCATGGTACCTGCCGCACACCGGACACTTTGCAAGGTCGAATTGTTTTTTCCAGATCGTCCTTATGCCCTTTTTGTCTTCCATATAGATGTGACCGGTGGGGCAGATAGCGGCGCATGCCCCACAACCGATGCATGCTTCCGACGGCTCATCAAAAGGCGTAGCTACCTTTTTGGCCGGTCCCTTGCCGCTCAAACCCAGGGCAGTCACTCCCACGATGGTTTCACACGTCCTCACGCACTGGCTGCATAATACACATTTACCTTTATCGTTGTCCTTGCCGTACCTTGATTCTTTAACTCCATATCTTTCGGCAAGGTGGCGAACTACGTCGGAGGCCGGATTTCGTGCGAGAAACAGCTCGAGAAGGGCCCGTCGTATGGCATGGATGTCAGGCGTCTCGGTAAAGACTTCCATGCCCTTCTCTATCTGATAAAGACAGGATGCCACCGTTCTTCGTCTGTTGCCCTTTTGAACCTCGACCATACAGAGCCTGCACCTTCCGTCGGAGCCGAGGATCTCATTATGGCAGAGAGTGGGAATGTCGATCCCCTCTCTTCTCGCCGCATCGAGTATCGTTTCGCCCTGATTACCTTGCGCATCCCGGCCGTTCAATTTAAATTCAATCACTTTTGCTCTCCTATTCGATTTTAACTGCGCCGAACCGGCAGGCATCATAACAGGCCCCGCATTTCGTGCATCGCGACTGATCGATAACGTGAACGCCCTTCTTTTCACCTTCTATACATCCGACGGGGCACTCGCCGGCACAACGCATGCAGCCGGTACACAGGTCGGGCAGTATCTGCATTTTGATGAGGTCCTTGCATATTCCCGCAGGGCACCTCTTCTCCTCTATGTGAGCGATATACTCTTCTTTAAAAAATCTGATCGTCGAGAGGACCGGATTCGGAGCGCTTTGTCCGAGGCCGCACAGGGAGCTGAGCTGAATTGCCTTTCCGAGCTCCTCGAGGTGCTCCACGTCTCCACGGCAGCCATCGCCACGACAGATGCGGTCGACTATCTCGTGCATCCTCCTGACCCCCTCCCTGCATGGGGTGCACTTACCGCACGACTCCTGCACCAGGAAGTTGAGGAAGTACCGCGCCACATCAACCATGCAGCTCCTCTCGTCCATCACGATCATGCCCCCTGATCCCATCATGGAGCCAAGCTTCGTGAGAGAATCGAAATCCACGGGCATGTCGAGGTAAACCTCCGGTATACAGCCCCCCGAAGGCCCGCCGGTCTGAACCGCTTTAAATTTCTTATCGCCCTGTATGCCGCCCCCAAGGTCGTATATGATCTCTTTGAGGGTTATTCCCATGGGCACTTCTATAAGTCCCGTGTTCTTCACCTTCCCCACGAGAGAAAAGACTTTCGTCCCCTTGCTTCGCGGCGAGCCGGTCGATTGAAACCATTCCCAACCCTTGTCAATGATATGGGGAACGTTTGCCCATGTCTCCACATTATTTAAATTGGTGGGTTTATCCCACAGGCCTTTATCGACGGTGTGGGTATACTTGGACCGCGGCTCTCCCGCCTTTCCTTCTATGGAGGATATGAGCGCTGTAGACTCACCGCACACAAAAGCTCCACCGCCCCGGAAAATATCTATATCGTAATCGAAGCCTGTGCCCATGATGTTCTTTCCCAGAAACCCGTACTCCCTCGCCTTCTCAATTGCGAGCGAAAGGCGATGGACTGCCAGAGGATATTCATCGCGGACATAGATATATCCCTGCCCGGATCCTATCGCAAAAGCTCCGATGGCCATGCCTTCGAGAATGGCATGAGGATTTCCTTCCATGAGCGATCGGTCCATAAAGGCTCCGGGATCGCCCTCGTCGCCGTTGGCGAGTACATACTTGGGATTACCCTGGGCCTGACGGCAGGAGCGCCATTTGTAGCCGGTGAGGAAACCGCCGCCGCCTCTTCCCCTGAGGCCCGATTTTTCGATCGAATCGATAATCTCGGTAGGACTCATGTGCAACGCTTTATGGAGTGATCCGTAGCCTCCCTCGGCAATATATTCTTCGATATTTTCAGGGTCCAGCGCACCGTTGAGGCTCAGGACCACTCTTGTCTGACCCGAATAGAAGGGGATCTCATAAGGGGAGACATATCGCTTCCCCTTCTCTTCTCCCTTGTAGAGGAGCTGCTCCGCCACCTTCTTTTCTTTCACCGTTGCGATGAGGCTGGCCACATCGGCATCGATATTCCTTTTCCCCACGCTTTGGTAAAGAATCTCATCCTGGCCGAAGACCACGATCGGCCCCCGTTCGCAAAGTCCATGGCACCCGGTCTTCTTAACAAGCACCTTGTCCGCCAGCCCTTCCCCCCGGAGGCCGGCCGTCAATCCTTCATACACGGAGAGCGCACCCGAAGAGACGCAGCCCGTGCCGCAGCATATTTTTATCACTGCGTCAAAAGCAGCGGTCTTTTTCTTATATTCGGACGCCACAGATTGGAGTTGTTCCTGAGAGGTAATCATGAGGGTTCTCCGCCGCTGAATTCATTTATTATCTTTTTCACCCCACCGGGGGTCGTCTTACCGAAATCTTTTTCCTCCACCCTTACGAGCGGCGCCAAGGCGCAGGCGCCCAGACAGTTCACGGTCTCCAGGGTAAATAGCCCGTTTTCCGTTGTTTCGCCCACTCCAACACTGAGCTCACGTTCAAAAGCGTCAAGTATATTGGTTCCTCCCCGGAGGTGGCATGCGGTTCCCATACATACATGGACAGTATGCCTGCCTCTGGGTGTGAGGGAAAGGGCCTTATAGAAGGTCACCACCTCGTACGCTTTCGCAAGGGGCATATTGAGCTCCCCGGCCACGAATTTTATCGCTTCCTTGGGTACATATCTATATTCTCTCTGAATGTCCTGAAACATGGCAAGCAGATGAGAGGCACTGCCGTGATACTTGTTTATTATCTCGTGAAGTCTTTCACTGTTAACTTCCATAAAAACCCCCACCTCTCAAAATAATTATTTAACACCGCAACGGAGTTTCAGTCTCTCCCAATCCCTGGTGATTTTCTGTTGAATCCCTGAAATATTGCGAACAGTGAGATGTTTATATCTGCCCTGGCCGCTCATATAGTCGACGACGTGCTTGAGCGGGTCCGGATTAAAAGAAAGCTTATACCGCCCTTTTTCAATCTCATAGAGGGGAAACATTCCTGATTCTACCGCAAGGCGGCCATATCGTATGGCAAGATCCGACGGTATTCTCCATCCCGTAGGACACACCGAGAGGACATGAAGGTAAGCGGGGCCGTCCACCATTTTCGCCTTCTTGACCTTTTCGAAAAGATCGAACGGATAAGACGGACAGGCAGTGGCCACGTAAGGGATATTGTGAGCGGCGGCCAGGGCCGGCATGTTTTTCTTCCATGTAGCCTGGCCGATGCTTCTCTTTCCGGGCGGGCTCGTGGTCGTTGCCGCACCATATGGTGTGGACGAAGACCGCTGGATCCCCGTGTTCATATATGCCTCGTTATCAACACATATGTAGGTAAAATTGGTCCCCCTCTCAAACGCGCCGGAGAGAGCCTGGAGTCCGATATCGCTTGTCCCTCCGTCGCCGCCGATGGCGACTATATTAATCTGTTTATCAGAAATCTTTCCTTTGTCCCTCAGTATTTTGAGCGCTCCTTCGACTCCGGAAGCAACTGCCGCGGCATTTTCAAAAGCCACGTGGATCCAGGGAAGCTTCCAATCGGTCAAAGGCAGGGGAGTCGAAATGATCTCCATGCATCCTGTCGCCATGCATATGATCGTATTCTTGCCAAAAATTTTGAGGGCCATCCTCAGGGCAAGTATCTCTGCACATCCCTGGCATGCCCTGTGGCCCGGTACGGCATATTCCTCTCTTGGAACCGTATTTGCCGCATATACATCAATCTCGGGAATCGTCATACTCTTTAATCCCTCCCTCCATGTGCTCTCATTATTTTCTTAGACCATCTCGAAGCATCGGCCGTTCCTCACGCCTCTTCACAGGAAACAATTTCTCATTTATTGTTTGACCGATGGGACTTCTGCCCATCCCGCCAAATCCGAATGGGTGCATCACCTAAAAAGATTACCTCATCCCTCGACAAAAACCAAGAAAGATATTGTATACATCCAAATATTTCTCCTCTGCCATACCTGTATGCAGGTAATTTG
The DNA here is from genome assembly GCA_036504895.1 of Syntrophorhabdaceae bacterium. Taxonomy (NCBI): domain Bacteria; kingdom Pseudomonadati; phylum Thermodesulfobacteriota; class Syntrophorhabdia; order Syntrophorhabdales; family Syntrophorhabdaceae; species Syntrophorhabdaceae bacterium. The sequence continues at coordinate 13,059 of DASXUJ010000080.1, read as the reverse complement.
CTTGAAGAAGCCTATTCCATCGACTGGTCCTCTTAAAGAAAAAGGATTTCCCCTTGTTACCCGCCGGACAGTCCTTCGCGGGATGATTATTTAACTGCAAAAGACGGCTTTGCCCCATCTAATAATTGTCTGTTTATCAATAATTATGAACCTATTACGGATACTTGTCAACACCGGCGGCATTAAGTCGACAGGATTTCTCAGCCCCTTCGATGCGGCATATTTCCGGGTCTCGGCATCTGTATTGGTGTGGGCTTGAAAGAGGAAGATGAGTCACTCCTTCCCTATCTTCCGGGAGGAGTGACTCATCGATTGATCTTGTCCGAAGGGTGTCCTATATATCTGTCGCTATTTTACCGTACACCTGTATTTCAACTGCTCCCACTCGCTCGTAATCCTTTCCTGGATCAGCGATGTGGACTCCTCCGTCAGATGCCTGTAGCGGCCCTGACCCTTGAGATATTCAGTCACCGGCCTTAGAGGCTCGGGACTGTAAGTTACCCTGCATATTCCGTCTTCGATCTCATATAAGGGGAACATACCGGTTCTCACCGCGAGCTTTCCATATTCGATGGCCTGGTTGGACGGTATTCTCCACCCTGTGGGACAGACCGAGAGCACGTGCAGATAAGACGGGCCCTGGACCATCTTCGCCTTCTTCACCTTCGCAAAAAGATCGAAGGGGTAGGACGGGCAGGCGGTCGCTACATAGGGGACATTATGGGCGGCTACGATCTCGGGCATGTTCTTTTTCCATGTAGCCTGGCCGATGCTCTTTTTACCGGGAGGACTCGTAGTGGTCATGGCGCCGTAGGGAGTAGAAGAGGAGCGCTGGATTCCCGTATTCATATAGGCTTCATTATCGACGCAGATATAGGTAAATTTGTGTCCCCTCTCCAGGGCCCCGGAAAGGGCCTGGAGGCCGATGTCGCTCGTCCCTCCATCGCCCGCGATGGCGACTACATGGATGTCTTTCTTCGCGATCTTCCCTTTATCCATGAGGATCTTTATGCCTGCCTCGACTCCGGAGGCAACGGATGCCGCATTTTCAAACGCCACATGTATCCAGGGAAGTGTCCATGCCGTAGTAGGAAGAGGGGTGGAGATAATCTCCATGCACCCCGTTGCCATGCAGAGGATCGTATCTTTGCCGAAAACTTTAAGGGCGAGCCGGAGGGCAAGTATTTCGGCGCAGCCCTGACATGCGCGGTGGCCGGAGACGGCAAATTCTTCTGCGGGATCCTCAGTATACAGTTGAAGGCTCTTTAATCTCATGCTCTCACTCCTATGACCCTGAAATTCTTTCCATCATGAGGTATGGCGGGATTACCCGACGAAATCTCTTCAAATACGGCTTCAAAGTCCTGGGGCAACACATCTCTTCCTCCAAGACCCACTATGTAATTGGTAAGCTCCCCTTTAAAACCCCGGGCAAGGGCGACGGCGGAGAGCTCCTGAAAGAGCGGCCCGTTCGGAGCCCCGGCCGGCATCACTCTCTCGATCACCACCACACGCTTCTTGTTCCCTAGTGCGGACGCTACCTCATCAACGGGGAAGGGCCTGAAAAGCCTCAAGGATACGAGGCCTGCTTCCTTGCCCTGCTCTTTTAAGGTATCTATCGCGGTCTTGATGTTCTCTCCTATGGCGCCCAGGGCGACGAAAACTACATCGGCATTCTCAGTGTTATAGGATTCCACAATATTATAGTTCCTTCCGAATTTCTTTCCATATTCGGCAAGGACTTCCTTGATTACGACCTTCGAATTCACCAGAGCGGTCTCCTGAGCGTACTTCGCCTCGGTGTAAATCTCGGGCATGCCATAGGCCCCCATGGTCACCGGCTTGTCCGGGTGGAGCGTATACAGCGGATCGTAGGCGGGGAGGAACTCGTCCACCTCTTTCTGAGTTGGGAAATCAATCGGTTCTATTACGTGGCTCAGGGAGAAGCCGTCCAGATTGACCATCACCGGAAGGAGTACCCTGCGGTCCTCTGCGATCCTGAATGCCAGGATCGTGCTGTCCACCACTTCCTGTCCGTTTTCACAAAAAAGCATGATCCAGCCCGTGTCTCTCGAGGCCATGACATCACCATGATCTCCCCAAATTGACAGGGGCGCGGAAAGGGCCCTGTTGACAGCCGCCATGACGATAGGCAGTCTCATCGCGGATGCAATGAACAGGATCTCATGCATCAGCTCCATACCCTGGGAGCTGGTTGAGGTAAAAGTCCTGGCCCCCGCCGCAGAAGAGCCGCAGCAGGCGGACATGGCAGAATGCTCTGATTCGACATTTATATAACTGGCGTCCAGCTCGCCGTTCGCGACAAGCTCTGCCAGGTGTTCAACGATATGCGTCTGGGGTGTAATGGGATAAGCCGCTATGACTTCGACCCGCGCGAGCTTCGCCGCATCGGCCGCTGCTATCGATACTTCGATACCCTTCAGTACCTTCATCGCTCGTCCTCCACCATTGTGATTGCCGCGGGCTTGCATTCTCTTGAACAGATGCCGCAGCCCTTGCAGTAATCCAGATTTGCCCGGTAAAGCCCCTCTTCGGTCTTATAAATCGCTGCATCAGGGCAAAAAAGCCAGCAAACGCCGCACTTGATGCATTTTGCATCATTCCACAGCGGTTTTTGGGACCTCCAGTCGCCAGTTTTATATTCTGACGCGTTCCCCACTTCTTCGATGACACAGCCTACATTGAGCTCATGCCACTTGTATTGGTCCATCGGTTTCGCCATGTGCTAGCCCCCTGAATAAAATTTCGTAGCCTACAGTATATCTATTTATTTCATCATATGCCACAAAATCCGCACCATGTGAAATATTGAACTAGCAGAACCTTTCTCTCCCGAAAAAAGGGAAGCTACTGTTTCTTATTATAAACAAATTTACAACTAAAATAAAGACCTAACCCGCGTCTGGCATGTGAACGAATCCACAAGAGGGAATGGCGTCACCCAATCAGCGGGAGAGAGGCCGATAATTTTCCTTTCCTCATATAGCGAATCTCATTGCCTTTCCTTCCCGGCACACGGCAAAGGCATAAATTATGTATTGACAACTGCCCCAACTATACTACAATTAGTTATATAGAACGTATTATTCAACAGGGGGTGATGAGATGCCGATATATATTATGCTCAGTAAGCTGACGCACGAAGGACGCAAGACAATCAAAAAGCATCCGGAGCGCATTGAAGAAGTGGACGTGGAAATGGAGAAGATGGGAGCAAAAGTGCTTGCCCAATATGCGCTCCTCGGACCTTATGATTTCCTCAACATCCTTGAGGCGCCCAATAATGAAGCCATCGCAAAGGTATCGATCGAGTTCGGCTCCAGGGGCACTGTGGAGATCGTCACACTTCCCGCAATCCCCATCGACGACTTCATTGGCAAAATGACGTAATTCAAATGAAAGGGGGACCCGCTCCCCCTTTCATCGTTCTTCTCCCCAGTGTAGAATCGCGACAAAATCATTGACACGGACCCTTTATCCATTTTAGATTAGACCCATGGCAGGCATGACCTACAAAGATTCGGGCGTGGATATCAAGAGAGCGGACACCCTCCTCTCCCACATCAGAGACCGGATACAGGGTACCTTCAATCCCTTTGTGATGAATTCCATAGGCGGTTTTGCCGCGCTGACGGAGATTCCCTCGGGCTATAAGAACCCTGTGCTCGTCAGCTCGACGGATGGGGTCGGAACCAAGCTGAAGATCGCATTCGATGCCAATAAGCATACTACCGTGGGCATCGATCTTGTGGCCATGAGTGCAAATGACGTCCTCACCATGGGGGCGAAGCCTTATTTCTTTCTCGATTATTTCGCGAGCGGACGCCTTGAAGACGGGGTGTATAAAGATGTGATCGCAGGGATATGCGACGGCTGCCTTATGGCCGGCTGCGCCCTCATCGGCGGGGAGACTGCAGAAATGCCGTCCTTCTACAAAGACGGCGAATACGATCTTGCCGGGTTCGCCATGGGTTTTGTGGAAAAGGAAGGGATTATCAACGGCAGGACCATCAGGGATGGCGACAGCATCATAGGTCTTGCTTCGAGCGGCCTTCACAGCAACGGGTATTCCATGGCAAGAAAAGTTTTGTTCGACATGGGCAAATTGAAGATTACCGACCGCCTCCAAAAGCTGGAAGGTCCCCTTTACGAGGAGCTGTTGAAACCCACACGGATCTATGTGAAGCCTGTTTCGACTGTTCTCGATCGCTTCACCGTGCGAGGCATGGCCCATATCACCGGAGGAGGTCTTCCGGGAAACATCGAGAGGATAATTCCGGAGGGACTTTCCGCCCGCATCGGCCTCATGTCTGAGGTACCTCCTATTTTCGGTCACATCATGCGAATCGGCGAAGTATCTTTCGACGAGATGTGCTCCACTTTTAATATGGGCATTGGCTTTATATTAGTAGTGGATAATAAAGATGAGGGCGCTGTGATAGACCTCTTCTCTCAATCCGGCGAGAAAGCTTCCCTTATCGGCAGGATCGAAAGGTTCGCCGGGGGTCCCAGGGTCAGCGTAAACCCCTCGCCCGTCCTTTAGCGCCTCATCTACCTCTTTTAGTCACCAGGGATAAAAATATCACTTATTACGTGGCGGTCTTCCTTGCGACGGCCTTCGATTCCGCGCCTCTTTTCCGTCCAAATCGGATCCAAGGGGACATTGGTCGCAGAGCGGCTGTTTTCTGCAGTAGGTCTGGCACAGGACTACGATCAATGCGTGAAATTCGTTATAAAGGTAGGTGTCGGGGGCGAGCCTTTCCTGAAAATATCGTTGAATCTCATGGTAATCGGTGCTTTTGCAATAGAGTCCGTGATTGGTCAGGAACCGTTTCGTATAGGCATCGACCACAAATACCGGTTTTTGGAGCGCGTAAAGGAGGATGCTGTCCGCGGTTTCAGGCCCTAACCCGTTGATCCCGAGGAGAAGGTCCCGCAGGCCCGGCAATCCCTCCTCCGCCATACTCTCTATCTTCCCGTCGAACTTCTCCCCTATAAAGTGGATGAGATTTTTCAGTCTTCGGGCCTTTACATTGTAAAATCCGGCAGACCGGATGATTTCAGCGAGACCTTTCTCCTCCATGGCGGCAAGGGCGGGCAGACTCATGGCCCCCTGCCTTTTCATGGAAGAGATGGCTTTCTCCACGTTTTTCCAGGATGTGTTCTGGGTGAGCACGGCACCCACCATCACCTCAAGGGGAGTTTCTCCCGGCCACCAGTGTCTGGTCCCGTAGGCGGCAAGAAGGGAATCAAATATCTTCTGCAGCCTTTTGTCTCCGGCCATCGTCCTTTATGTAGAATATCTGGTGGGTTAATGCGATGATCGCTCCGCCTTCTTCGAACACTTTCACGTCGACCCTGCCGATTCTCTTGCCCCTGTGGCTCATGGATGCCTCGGCAAAAATCGTCTGCTCGCCGGAGGCGCCTTTCAGGCACTGTATCGACGATTCGACCAATACACTACGGCCGCCGAGGGTATTGGCGCACGCACCACCGATGTGATCTGCGAAGGCAAATATCATTCCCCCGTGAGCATCTCCGAATATATTGAGGTGCTCTTTGCGCACGGGGAACTTTCCCTTTGCAGATCCTTTTTTGAGCTCCGTTACCTCTATTCCGAGGAGCCTCCCCACATTGCATTCATTGAACATCTTCTTTATGTCGTCTTCGCGCATGGCAACCTCCCCGGCCCCGAAAGATCAAGGCGTGACTACGCCCTCCCTCGCGTTGTTATCATACTACAGGTAGGAGGGTCGGGACAATCCTACATCATATACATTACGTACCAGAAGACCGCTACAAGGGCGATTCGATAAATCCCGAAAGGGATGAAGGTATGGTTCTTGATGAAGTTCAACAGGTATTTCACCGCCCCCAGTGCGGCAAAGAAAGAGATCACGAATCCGATGGCAAGAAAATGTATCTGCTCCAATGAAAACAGATTCGCGTTCTTGACGAGATCGAGGCCTGTGGCGGCAAGCATGGTGGGGACAGCGAGGAGGAAGGAAAACTCCACGATCGTCTTCCTTTTGAGACCGAGGGCCAGACCACCCACAATGGTCGATGCGGACCGCGACACGCCCGGGACCATGGCGATGGCCTGAAATAGACCGATAATCACGGAGGATTTATAAGAAATCGTGGAAATATCCTCCACGTCATCCTCCTTTTCCTTATGAAGCAGCTCAAAAATGATAAGAAATATACCGCCCAGCAGCAAAGACCAGAGTACCACGGTACTGCTTGAAAGAAGGTATTTCTTGATGATCTTGTAAAGGGTAAGGCCGAGAATACCGGTAGGAATGAAGGCTACCACGACCCTTTTCAGCACTTCCACATTCACCAGGAGAGACCGCCGGTAAAGAAAGACCACGGACAGAATGGCGCCGAACTGTATCACGATCTCGAAGCATTTGAGAAAAGGGGTCTGGGTAAGGCCCATTACGTGGCCCGTAAGCATGAGGTGTCCGGTGGATGAGATGGGCAGGAATTCGGTAATTCCCTCCACGAGCCCGAAAACAACGGCCTGTAGGTTATTCATGGCACATATTTGCGCACTTTTTGCGGCCGGAGTCAACGTTTTTCAAGAGATGCAACGCCCCGCCCTCCTGCGCCGCCCCGCTCATCGGGGTATTCTGCACGTCACGGATATGCCCTCTCCGCTTCCCCGCTCGATTATTGTCCGGAATCCGCGGTTCTTCCCCACGTATTCCAGGAACTTCGCCGCTCCGGCTCCACCGTAAGTGATGACATTGTGGGCGGTATAGCATCCATTGGGGCTCAGCTTCGATTCAAGATCCAGAAAATATTGGAGATACCACTCCTTGTCCGCATCGCAGAAGACAAAATCGTAAGGGCCTTTGAGGAGGGGCACGAGTTCATGGGCATCGGCGAGGCGTGCATCGATAAAGGTCGCGACCCCCGCTTTCCTGAAGTTTCTGAGCGCTTCTTCATGTCGCCCGCGATCGATCTCGATGGTCGTCACCGTTCCACCGTTCTTTGCAGCCGCCCATGCGAGCCAGATCGTCGAATGGCCGGTAGAGGTCCCTATCTCGAGGATATTCCGGAATTTGCCCTTCAGCACGAGATCGTGCAGGATCTTACCGTCTACGTAAGGGACGTTAAGATCCGCCCAACTGTCGCGGGCATCGCGAAGAAAGCGGGATACCTTTATATCAAGATCATCCGGCGCCGTCCTCTCCTCTCCATAAGAAACAGCCAGAAGGCCCGCACAAAAAATGCTTATAAAGGTGAAGGTCAAAACAGATATTTTTGACAGGTTCATAGATACCCCCTTTTTTCGTCCCGATAATGAATTGTAACCCCGGGAACTACCGGTGCGCAACTATCCGGTTTCCTGTTCGCCCGGCCGCATCTCAAAGGTCGTCGCCGATATCGGACGGCCCGCTGTCTGTGTTGCATTTTCACCAAGTTCGTGTTACCTATTCTTCCGTGAGTGACCGGATAGCGAATAATGTGACCCTTATTATCGGCGGGGCCCGGAGCGGGAAAAGCGCCTTTGCCCTGAGTGAAGGGAATCTGCATCCTGGAAAAAAGGCCTTTATTGCGACCGCCCAGGCCCTGGACCACGAGATGAAAGCAAGGATCGCACGCCACAAGGAGGAACGGGGGCCCGAATGGGACACCTTCGAGGAGCCGGTAAGGCTCGACGAAGCATTCCTCATATCGGCTGCAGGCGGTTACAAGGCAATCGTGATCGATTGCCTTACCCTCTGGGTATCGAATCTCCTCCTGGGAGAAGAGGCCGTTGAGGAGAAATTTCGTTCCCTCGAGACCGCCCTTCTCTCGTGCGGTGATTCGTCGGTTTATATTGTCTCGAACGAGGTCGGCATGGGCATCGTGCCCGAATATCCCCTGAGCCGCGTTTACAGGGACCTTCTCGGAAATCTGAATAAACTCGTCGCCGGTATCGCATCGCGTGTGGTTTACATGGTCGCGGGTATACCGGTGGAGATAAAGAAAAGGCCGTGAAGGAGCTTCTCATCTCACTTCAGTTTCTCACCCGGATCCCCGTGCGGATCACCGGCAGTCTTTCCGAAAGGCAGATAGGACGATCGGCGATTTTTTTTCCTTTTGTCGGTGTGGTGCAGGGGGCTGCCGCCGCCTGCACGGCCGTTTTCATGGACCTCCTATTCAATCCCGAGATAGCCGCCGGATTCGTGGTAGTGGTTCCCCTGCTCATCAACGGCGGATTTCATATTGACGGTCTCGCAGACACGGTAGACGGGATGTCGGTAAAAGGCACGGGCGAGCCTTCGCGGGACAGAGAAAGAAGACTTACGGTAATGAAGGACAGCTCGATAGGGGCCATGGGCGCGGCGGCCATTGCCGTGCTCGTGCTGATCAAATACCTCTTTGCGAGCGGCCTTATAGAGAAAGGCCTCACGTGGGATGTATTATTCATGATATTCTTCGTTCCTGTCTTTTCTAAATGGATTATGGTCCCCGTCATCTGTCACGGCAAAGCGGCGAGAAATGACGGTCTCGGCAAGATATTCATTGCCCACGGAGGAACGGGCGTTCTCCTCCTCTCCTCCGTGATTCTCGCGGCAATCTTTGCCTGTGCCTCTTTTGCGCTGCCCGAGCCGTCATGGCGGGGGACTGGAAAAGTCTTTCTTCTTCTTTTTCTTTCCTCTTATGGTCTTGCTCTTCTCTGGGTGGCCTTCTGCCAGCACAAATTCGGGGGACTCACCGGCGATACCATAGGCGCAGTGAGCGAGATCGGGGAGATACTCCTCTTCGGAATCGCCTTTTTATGCATTTGATGTACGCAAAGAGATAAAATCCGGAGGCTTTCATTTATGCAGAGCAACCCTACCCGCCTTTTTCTCGTTAGGCACGGAGACACCGTAGATGAAGAGACCAAGAAGGTCTTCAAAGGGAGTCTCGATATTCCTTTGTCGGAAAGGGGGAGAGGGAGAATCGAAAAGGCCGGAGCCTTTCTCTCCCGGTTCAATATTGACTACATATATACTTCGGCCCTTTCACGGTGCATCGAAAGCGGTACCATCATCGCGAGACCTCACGGGCTCCCGATAGAGACATCAGGGGGATTGAACGAGCTTTGCTTCGGGTCCTGGGAAGGCCTCAGCTTTGACGAGATCGATGCCCATTATCCGGAGGAATTCAGTCGATGGCTTTCAGATCCCGAACTCCATGCACCCCCTGCCGGGGAGACCCTGAGACAGGCCCAGCAACGCATCATCCCCGCATTCGATACTATTGTAGAGAGACATAAAGGCCGGAACCTTGCCCTCGTCGCCCACGGCGGGGCATTGAGAATTATTCTCTGCTCCCTTCTGGACCTGAAGCTTTCCTTCCTCTTCCGGCTCGCCCAGGACTATGGAGGGGTAAGCATTATCGATATTTACGAAGACAAGAATGCGGTGGTAAAGCTTCTGAATTATACGTTCTATGAGTGAGCCGGAAGAGCGTGTACTCCCCGGGCGGCTCTCACACGAAATGTTTCACTTTATCGCTTGCCCATAAGCACCAGCGCCACATGGCGGTGATGCTCGGCAAAATCATAGCTCTCAAGCTCTCCCGGTAATACCCACTTCATCTCTTCATGGTTTTTCAGGGTAATGGTGCCGGATTCAATGACGGATTCGTACACATAGGATTTGATCGAAAGCTCGCAATGGATGGCGTGACCGGTGGCACAGAGGTAGTTTCCCGCCTCCACCCCGATTCCCAATTCCTCTTTTATTATTCTCTCCAGGCCTTTCTGAAGAGTTTCATTATCTTCGGGCCTGCCGCCAGGAAATTCCCAGAGATATCCCATGAAAGCCCTCTTTCTTCTGAGGATCAGGACCCTTTCCTTATCCCTGATTACCGCGGAAACAAAGGGCACGAATTCATCTTTCATTGCGAGGTTTCAACAAGACGGATAGAATCGAAACCGAGGAATCACTTCTCGGCCTTATCCAGATCTGCCCTCGTATCCCTCGACAGATCAGCGGTCAGGAAATCGAGGGTTACCGGCAGGGAGAGGCGCAACTCGGGCACGTGCTGAATCCCTATATGGGCCTTCTCCAAATCGCATCCGATAAGATGGCCTCCATGGCGCCGGTCCTCCGTGAGAAAATGGAGGTGATATCCGGGCGCGTTGAGATGTTCCATATAGGGAGGGGTGTAGAAACCCGCCAGGGAGCCTTTTACGTGTTCGAATTCGAATATCGCCTGATTTTTGGTAGCTTCGACCAGGGGGAGATAGTTTTTTGATTTGGGAGCAGCCCTGGTCTTTACGTGACGGAATTCTCCGTCGATCCTGATTGCATAGAGCATATTGACCGAGGGAATAAGACGGTCCAAAAATGCATTGATATCGGGAAAATTAAAATGGCCGTCCAGGTCGTCGAATGTATCGGGGGTGAAAAAAGTCACGCATGCGAAGGGTGACTTCTCTTCCTCCCCAACCGTATAGACCATTCCGTCGGACCTGATCTGGTACACTTCACCATCGAGGAGCACCATCTCTCCGTCCAGGTAATTGAAGGTCCCCAGACCGAAATCCCCCTGCCCTTTGATCTCTGCGATTGTAGTGTTTTCCACATAAAATCCTTCTACAAGGGCGTTAATGGGGGCCGATAAATAGACGGAGTTTTTGACCCCTTCGGAATAGAGGAACTGACGGAGCGCCTGTTCCACCAGATCCTCCCGGCTGCATCCCGTTCTTGCGGCTGCGGAATCGAGTTTCTCCCCAAGTTCGGGCGGGAGGGTGACTTCAAGTTTGGAATGAATGCTCTTCATGGTCGTCTGTTCGCTCTTATTGCCCAAACCCCATAGACCGACCGAAACGATCCGAGGGAGGTCGGGCAAAAAAAGGCCGCCCTCTCGCAGGTGCGGGCGGGCGGCCTTAATGATGCTAGGGAAGGTCCTTGACCCATGAAGGATCTTTGAACCATTTGTCGGTGAGGGCATCTATCTCGCCCCCGGCCTTGAGTGTACCCAGAACGTTTTCAAGCCAGTTCAAAAGAAGAGGGTCTTCCCCCTTCACCGCGATGCCTATGGGCTCGAAGGTGAGGGCCCCTGTGGAGACTATGCCCTTATCGCCATACCTGAAGCTTGCCACTGCGGCAGTGGCGTTATCCGTGAGCACCGCCTTGATCTTACCCGTAAGAAGAAGCTGGAGGGCGGAATTCATATCGGGGCTTACCGTCAATTTTGAGCTCTTCAGGTATTTCTTCGCTACCATCTCACTCGTGGTGCCGGCAGGGACTGCCAGGGCGAAATCGGCCTTATTCACGTCCTTCATGCTGCTCGCCTTGATTGCCGTCTCCCTCGTGGTGAGCAGGGCCTGTCCGGAGAGGAAATATGGTCCTACGAAGGCAACCTGCAGATTACGCTTCGGAGTAATCGTCATGGCCGAGATCACCAGGTCCACCTTCCCTGCGCTCAAGCTCGCAAGGAGGTCACTGAAAGGTATCTGCACCATTTTTAGTTTGATGCCCATGCCTTCTGCGATGGCGGCCGCGAGGTCCACATCGAATCCCATCAGTCTTCCGTCTTTTGCTTTGGCATTAAAGGGGGGATAATCGCCGGACGTGCCGACTACAAGCTCACCTTTCTGTACTATCTTGTCGAGCGCGGGTCCGGCGAATGCGGCCGTAGCACACACCAATGCAAGAATAACCGTCACAACAGTAAGGACTCTCTTCATTAGACTCTCCTCTGAGATATTGGATGACGCTTTGGGGATAACTTTAAAGGTATATGGCGGCCCATGTCAAGGAAAACAGTTGGCGCCGATTTGATCCGGCACTATCCGCCGGGTTTATTCGAGTAAACCGAGCTTTAATTCAATTCACGCGGATTTCAGTGCGGACCCGATCTTCTCGACCAGGGGCTTCGTCCCGACATAAAGGGCGGTCCGCTGATGGTGCTTCTTCGGCGCCACTTCAAGGATGGGTGCCCCTGTCTCGTCTATGGCGCTCCCGCCCGCCTCATGACACATGAAAGCGACTACCGAGGCTTCATAGAGGAGGCGGAGTTTGCCTTCGGGCCGGTTTTTCTTCGGGTCCGGATGGTTGACGATAGCCGGGTACATGAACATGCCGCCATTCGAAAGGAGCCTGTGGAAATCACCTGCAAGGGCGCCCAGATACCTGAAGGCGTAACGGTTCTCATTACCGCTTATCCAATCGCGGATTTTGGGGGAATAGGCGTTTCTATTCGCGGAGTTGAAGGACAGCTCCCAGCCCTTTTCATTTTCGGGAAGCATTATCCGCACCGGCTTCACATAATTCATGGTCTCATCCATATGGAACCGCCACGTGCCTGCGTCCCGGAAGGCAATGGTGAACATTCCCGTGGGGATCACGAACATACCCGCGGCAATAAACTCCCTGCCCGGTCTCAGGTGGTAATCTTCAACTCCCTCCAGATTCCTTTTGGAGACACCGAACAGGAAGCCCACCGGTAGTCCATGGGCTACGTTGGAAGAACCATCCAGAGGATCGAAATAGACGAAGTAGCGGCCGCCGCTCTCATTGAGCACCACGATCTCGTCCGATTCTTCGCTCACCGCGTGGATAACCCTCCCGGTGGTCCGCAGGTAATGAATAACGATCTCGTGGGCGATCTCGTCCATTCTCATTACCCTTTCGCCCTGAACGTTGATCGTGTCCGTATGGCCGAGATGACCTTTCAGCGCGCCGGTCAGATAATAGTGCTCTATGTGTTTTGCCGCACTGATGAGTGCGTCCATCAAAACAAGAAAATGATAGCTTCGGTTGTGCTGCTCCTGGTGCTGGAGCAGGAAATGGGTGAAACTCTGTTCGAATTGCATTCTCACACCTCGTTGGAGAAAGATATGATCACCTACCTACCATACTTTATACAGTGCGAGACCGCGACGCAAGTGGTTTTTGAACCTTTTACACCATAAGGTACTTCTTCTTCACCTCTTCATCCGCCTCGAGCTCCGCCACGGTCCCTTCGAAGCGGATGATCCCCTCGTCGATGACATAGGCCCTGTCGATCATCCTAAGGGCCGACTTCACGTTCTGCTCGGAG
>DASXUJ010000079.1 GCA_036504895.1 Syntrophorhabdaceae bacterium | reverse complement strand
GATTAACGAGAAGGTGGCGGAGCTCAATAACAAGATCCTTCCGAAGGGGATCAAGATAGTTCCTTACTACGAGAGATCGGAGCTCATCAATACGGTCATAGTAAAAGTGATTGAAACGGCCGCGACCGGGGTGTTTCTCGTGGGAATGGCCCTTTTTCTGTTTCTGGGAAATTTAAGGGCCGCAATAATCACTGCCCTCGTCATCCCCATCTCTCTCGGGATTACCCTTGCCCTCATGGCTATTACCGGCGAATCGGCAAACCTGCTTTCCATCGGGGCGATCGATTTTGGGATAATCGCGGACATTGCCCTTGTTCTCACGGAAAACTATGTGAGAGTCGCGAGGAAGCAGGCGGGAAAGAAATATACTTCCGGTGACCGGTCGCTTGTCAAGGCGATCGGAGAGGTCGGAACCCCGATCATGCTTCTCGTGGCTATCATTGTGATCGCCTTCATCCCGATCTTTACCATGAAAGGCGCGGAAAAACAGATCTTTTCGCCCATGGCGAAGACTTATTCCTATGCCCTTTTCTTTACTCTCATCCTCACTTTTACCTACCTCACCGCCTCGATCCACACCTTTCTTGAAGGCCATGAAGGCAAGGATTTTAAATTCGTCGAGGTGATGGCAGAGCGTTACTCGCGCTTCGTCTCATTCGTGCTCGCGAATTCGAAGGTGGTGATGGTGGTCATCTCCAGCGTGATATTGGCGGGATTCGTCGTCGGCTATGCGATTATAGGCACCCAATTCCTTCCGAAGATGGATGAAGGCAATATTTACACCAGAATAACCTTTCCCTATTCCATATCCTTAAGTAAGACTCACGAAAATGCAAAAAAGGCGCGTGATTTTCTCATGACCTTCAAAGAGATAAAGACGGTCGCGGTGAGAGTGGGAAGGCCGGAGGACGGTACCGATGCAACCGGACCCTTCAACAGCGAGTATTTTATGGGTCTCAAGCCTTATGGCGAATGGAAAAGGGGCATCACCAAGGAGCGCCTCGAGGAAGAAATACGCGAGGGGCTGACACGGCTTTTTCCCAATGTCAGCATAAACGTGTCCCAGTACATGCAGGACAACCTCGAGGAGATGACGTCGGGGGTTAAGGGTGAGAATGCGGTGAAAATATTCGGAGAGGACCTGTATGAGCTCGACAAGGTCGCCCGGGATGTGAAAGCCGCCCTTGAAACAGTGCCTGATGTGAAAGATGTGGGCATTTACAGGGAGATAGGACAACCGAACCTCCTGATCGAGGTGGATCGTGAAAATGCCGCGGCAGTGGGTTTGAGCGTCCAGGAGATTCTCGACATGGTATCGGCGGCGCTCGGGGGCAAGGTGGTGAGCCAGATCATAGAGGGGGAAAAGAATTTTGCGCTCCAGGTGAGTTTTCCCTATTATTATCGACAGCAGCCGGAGAGGATCGCTAACATCCCCATAGTGCTGCAGTCAGGCGGCGTGGTGCCTCTTTCGAGGGTGGCGAAGATCCATTATGAGACCGGCGCCTCATTCGTCTATCGCGAAAACTACAAGAGGTTCATCCCCGTGAAATTTAATGTTGTATCGAAAAACCTGGGCGGCACGGTCGAGAAGGCTCAGAAAGCGGTATCGAAGGTGAGGATGCCGGAAGGCTACTACATGCAATGGAGCGGCATGTTCAATGAAATGAAGGAGGCCTTCCGGAGGTTCTATATCTCCATCCCGGTCGCCATTTTTCTGATTATCATTCTTCTCTACGTGTTTTACGGGAACGTGAGAAATACACTCCTCACCGTGGTGGCGCCCATATGCACCGTATTTGGTGGCTTGGTGAGCCTCCTGGTGACCGGCCAGTCCCTGAGTATTTCCGCGATCGTGGGTTTCGTGTCGGTCATCGGGATTTCCGCTTTCGATACATGTATAGTGATCAACCATTATATAGAAGTCTATAAAGAGATCAAGAACAAGGAGCAGGCAACCCTGGAGACGATCAGAGAGAAGTTCAGGTCTATTCTCATGGTTGGCCTCGTGGCGTCCCTGGGCCTGCTTCCCGCTGCATTGTCTCATGGTGTGGGGAGTCAGACCCAAAAACCTCTCGCCATCGTGGTGGTAGGGGGGATGCTGATCGGCACGGGGATTCTTCTGATTGTCGTGCCTTTGCTCTTTAAATATGTGGAAGTGAACGAGTAGCCGTCTCATCAGAAAAAGGGGGTATGGCATGTCCGAATTTGTGAGGATCAAACATTACGTCTTCAATCTGGAGACTATCACGTATATCCGCGTGACCGAGAGCTGTATCGATTTCGGCTTCACCTTTCCGACAGAGAGACCGGGAGGCCCCAATTTTGTGCGTCTTGAAAAAGGCTCTGGACTTAGCGAGGGGGAGTTTGAAGAGGTGAAGGAGTTCGTGCTGAGTCTGCCTGATCCGGACCGGGTAATCGTAGTATAGAGGGCGTTCGGGACACTGATAAGGGATACTGTAAAGAGTTAACATAATATCTCTTATCAGTACTAAAAGAAGTTGAAGAAAAGTGACGTATCACCTTGACAAGGAAAAGGGCTTTTTGTAGACTTCTCCTAGTTATCATAGACGAAGCTGACCGCCTCACAGGCAAAGAGAACTCTAATCATGCTGATAGGAACTACCACGAAGATTAAACCGAATGATTCCGAAGACATTTCTCATCTTATTAAAGTAAAGCTTGAGCATGTGGTAGATAGTTTGCTTGCATCGAAAGGCCGAACAGATAACATACTTCTCGACGTACACCAGACCATCGAGAAGATATTTATCTGTTCGGCCATGCGCCTCAAAAATGATAATGTTACCCAGGCCGCGAAACTCCTGGGCATCAGCAGAAACACCCTGAGCAAAAAACTGCGTGAAATAAACGGGAACGGCAATAGCGACTAGATCGTCGCAACTATCCCGGCAATAAGATCTCCCACCTCACGGGTACCCATCCCCATTTTACCCGCTTCCTGGGATTTGAGGTGTTTTGCGATCGCCTCCTGGACGGCCTTCTCGATCAGGTCGGCTCCTTCCTGTTCCCCTATGAATTCAAGCAGCATCCCTCCTGCCAGTATGGCGGCAAGGGGGTTGATCACATTGAGGCCCGTATATTTCGGGGCCGAGCCTCCGATGGGTTCGAACATGGAAACGCCTTCAGGATTGATATTTCCCCCGCAGGCAACTCCCATGCCGCCCTGTATCATGGCTCCGAGGTCAGTGATGATGTCGCCGAACATGTTATCGGTGACGATCACATCGAACCATTCAGGATTTTTCACCATCCACATGCAGGTGGCGTCCACATGGGCGTAATCGGTGGTGATATCTTTGTACTCCGTAGCGACTTCATAAAACGCTCTTTCCCAGAGGTTGAAGGCGTAGGTGAGCACATTGGTCTTGCCGCAGAGGGTAAGTTTCTTCGCTTGATTCCTTTTTCGGGTATAGTCAAAGGCGAACCTGAGACATCGCTCGACGCCTTTACGGGTATTGATCGATTCCTGAATGGCGACCTCGTCCCTGGTCCCTTTCTTCAGGACACCTCCGGCGCCCGCGTAGAGGCCCTCGGTGTTTTCCCGTACTACCACGAAATCTATCTCCTTGGGTCCCTTGTTCGCGAGGGGCGTCTCCACGCCTTCGTAAAGTTTCACAGGTCTTAGATTGATATATTGATCCAGCTCGAAACGCGCTTTCAGAAGTATCTCTTTTTCCAAAATACCGGGCTTTACGTCCGGATGTCCTATGGCGCCTAGAAATATGGCTTTGAACTGCCGGAGCTCCGACAGGATACTTTCAGGAAGAAGGTCTCCCGTCTTTTTGTACCGCTCACCGCCAAGGTCATAGTGAGTGTATCTGAGTGTGAATCCCAGCCGGTTCGATGCGGCGTTCAGTACCTTTATGCCTTCCGCCACGACCTCGGGACCTGTCCCGTCTCCGGGTATTACCGCGATATTGTGTTCCCTTGCCATTTAGACACCTCTTTCTTCGATAAATTTTATTGCCTTGCCGCCTATATCTTTCCTATACTGCATCCCCTCGAACTCTATAGACGATATGGCGTCATATACGTTTCTCACCGCATCTTTATAGGTATCGCCTATTGCGGTGATCCCCAGGACCCTTCCTCCTGATGTATAGTAGGAGCCGCCTTCCTTTCGGGTGCCGGCATGGAAGACCGTCACCTTGTCATGACCCCTGAGACCCTCGAGTCCCCTGATTATCTTTCCCTTTTCGGGGTTCTCCGGGTATCCCCCCGATGCGATTACCACGCATATGGAGACGCCGGGTTTCCATGAGATGGGGCTGACCGAGTCTAATCCCCCTGTCGCCGAGGCGATGAGAATGGGGACGATGTCGCTCTCCATCTTAAAGAGTATGGGCTGCGTTTCGGGGTCGCCGAGACGGGCGTTGAATTCTATCACGTAGGGATGATTGTTCTGGAGCATGAGCCCGCCATAGAGGACTCCCTTGTACTGGATGCCCTCTTCCGCCATGCCCCCGATGGTCCGCTCCATGATCTCCTTCTTGATCTCGGCTTCCAGGGCGGCCTCGATAAAAGGTATAGGCGTGTATGCCCCCATGCCTCCCGTATTCGGTCCCCGGTCGCCATCGAGAAGCGGCTTGTGGTCCTGGGCCGGAAGCATGGGCAGTATGGTCTTTCCATCAGTGAAGGCAAGGTAGGAGGCCTCCACGCCCGGAAGGAAATGCTCGATAATGATATTCTCGCCCGCTGCCCCATACACCTTGCGGACCATAAGGTCGTCGAGCACCTTCTCCCCTTCTCCCCCGTCATGAATCACATAGGCGCCCTTCCCCGCGCAAAGGCCGTCTGCTTTTATCACATACGGAGGAGCAATGCTCCGCGCGTAGCGCAGTGCCTCGGAATGGTCCATGAACGCCTTAAAAGGCGCGGTGGGAATATTGTTGCGCTCCATGAGCTCTTTTGAAAATATCTTGCTCGCCTCTATCTGCGCACCTTTCATACAGGGTCCGAAGA
This sequence comes from Syntrophorhabdaceae bacterium, assembly GCA_036504895.1. NCBI lineage: Bacteria > Pseudomonadati > Thermodesulfobacteriota > Syntrophorhabdia > Syntrophorhabdales > Syntrophorhabdaceae > Syntrophorhabdaceae bacterium. The sequence continues at coordinate 15,569 of DASXUJ010000079.1, read as the reverse complement.
TGGTGAGGCCTTCCCTTTCGAAGAGATCGACGATGCCGGCCGCCAAAGGGTTCTCCGGGCCCACGATGACGAGCTCTATATTCTCCTGTTTGGAAAAGCGGAGAAGGCCGTCCATATCGCCTGCGTTTATGTTTACACACTCGGCTACATCCGAGATGCCCCCGTTCCCCGGGGCACAGAAAATAGCGCTTACCATGGGCGACTGAGAGATTTTCCACGCCAGGGCATGCTCCCGGGCCCCACTTCCTATGATAAGTACTTTCATCGTATGTTTAGCCTTTTATTCCGGAGAGATAGGCGGTGATCGCCTGATCGTAATCGGCGGTAAGGGCGAAGACCTTTTTTGCAAGATAAAACCTCAATCCTTCACTCGTTTGACCGTTACGGGCTTTCATCTCTTCCATAACCTTGCCGTAATCAGCGGGATCGGTTACCACCGCCACATATTTGTAATTCTTGGCTGCCGCCCTGATCATAGACGGTCCGCCGATATCTATATTCTCTATTGCTTCCTCGAAGGTACAGCCTTTGGCGACCACTTCTTTAAAGGGATAGAGATTTACCACGATCATGTCGATATGCTTTATATCGAGCATCTTCATCGCCTTCTGGTGCTCGGCGTTGTCCCGTATATTGAGAATGCCTCCATGTATTTTCGGGTGAAGGGTTTTTACCCTGCCGTCCATAATCTCCGGAAAACCCGTGTATGAGCTTACCTCCACCGGATTGACGCCGATGCCGTCAAGAAATTTCTTCGTCCCTCCGGTTGATAATATCTCCACACCGCGATCCTTAAGGAAAAGGGCCAGATCGGATAACCCTTCCTTACTCGAAACACTTACTACCGCCCTTTCAACCTTCATGTGAGCCTCCTCCTGCACCCTTTTAATATTCTGACGAAACATTTTACCCGAGGCGCCGACGTGCACCTGCCTTTAAAGACCAATACCGGCTGGGAAAAAAGTCGTTGCGTGGCACCTGACCGATTTTGCGCTCGCCCGGGTCGGCTTCACCGTCACGTTTCCCCGACATCCTTTATGGACAATTCCGCAAACAAGAGTTATTATACTAAATTCTCGACGCTCGTTTTGTCAATATAATTCAAAATGCACAAAAAAACCAAGGCGAGGGAGGAGCACGGTATGAAAGCAATGTTGTTAAAAAACATCAGACGGCTTGAACCCGGAGTGGACCCCCTCGAGACAGGAGATATTCCCCTTCCGATCGAAAGAGATGACGAGCTTCTCGTCAGGGTCTCGACGTGCGGCGTCTGTCACACCGAGCTCGATGAGATAGAAGGAAGAACCGCGCCGGCACGACTCCCCGTGGTGCCCGGCCACCAGATAATAGGCAGGGTCGAAAGAGCGGGGCAAAAGGCTACGCGGTTCAAAGAGGGAGACCGGGTAGGGATCGCGTGGATCCACTCGTCATGTGGACGATGCGCTCATTGCCTTAAAGGGGACGATAATCTGTGTGATGACTTCAAGGCCACGGGCAGGGATGTCGACGGCGGGTACGCGGAGTATACCACAGTGTCCGAAGAGTTCGCATTCCCCGTCCCGCAGATGTTCTCCGATGCCGAGGCAGCCCCCTTGCTCTGCGCCGGGACCATCGGCTACCGCTCATTGAGGCTCACGGGAATGAAAGACGGGGAGAGCCTGGGACTCACGGGGTTCGGCGCCTCCGCCCATCTCGTGATCCAGATGGCACGGCATAAATACCCCAATTCACCGGTTTTTGTATTCGCGAGAAGCGAGACGGAGCGGGATTTTGCGATGGCTTTGGGCGCCCGATGGGCGGGGGCGATCGAAGACCATTCGCCGGAGAAGCTCCACGCAATAATCGACACCACGCCGGCATGGAAGCCGGTTCTGGAATCCCTCAAGAACCTTCATAAGGGGGGAAGACTCGTAATCAATGCGATACGTAAGGAAGAATGGGATAAAGAGTCACTCCTGGCCCTCGATTACCCGGCTCACCTGTGGCTTGAAAAGGAGATTAAAAGCGTAGCCAATGTGGCCCGTCGGGATGTAAGCGAATTCCTCCTGATGGCGGCCGAGATTCCGATCAAACCGGAAATAGAAGAATTCCCCCTCGAAGAGGCGAATAAGGCCCTGTGGGAATTGAAGGAAAGCAGAATAAGGGGCGCCAAGGTCCTTGTCCTGTAAAGGGAGGCTCTTTCCCTATGCCAGGGTAATGCGGAACTTCTCGACCATGTGGTGAGGCTGGTAGGAGAGTTTTGCTTCTCGAAGCCCCGGCAGGCCAAGATCCTGCTCCCGGTTGATGTAGAGGATGCCCTCCCAGCCATTTTCTGCAAACTGCTGATTTATCACGGTATAGAGCTCTCCAATCTCCGGATTGGCCTTCTCGATGTGGATTACGGCAGTATCGGGGTTTAATAGCTCCCCCACGGTAAAGGCCTCCACCCTGCCCTCGACCATCACGACCCCCCCCTGGAGCTTCAGCGGAGTAAAATTGGCCGTGATCTCCTTGATGGCCTCCCATTCTCCGAGAAGGCTCAAGTCCTCATCGCACCTGCGCATACTGCACCATTTGGACTGAAGGTCGAGACATGCCTCGAGATGTTTCTCCTCAAGAGGCGCATACTCGAAGACGTGGGTCCTCATGAGCTTGTTGATATGGTTCCTTTTTGTACGGTACTTGTTGCCGGCGAGGCGGGTCAAATCCTCTTTCAGGTACACGTAGTCGAAATGGTCCCTGATGGCTTCGATCGAAAGGCCGGGTGACCCTGCGATTTCACCTGCAAGCCTTGCATCTACCCTTTCCATCGACGGCGCGGGGTTCTTCTCTTCTTCCCTGAGCCATGAGAGGATCATGGCGACTACCTCATTCCGGGGCCCGGGACCAAGGGGCTGCATCGCGTAAGTCGCCCCGCCGTTCTCCCTGCCCAGGACCACAATCCACTCTTCGTAGAGGGACCATTGGAAATTGTAATGGTTCCGCCAGACAAAGAAGTTCGTGAAGGTCATTTCCGAGGTTTCGGGCCGGTACGCATGTAACCGCTCGGCAAATATGGTATAATCTTCCAGTTCGATGGGCTTGAATTGCGGAAAAGAAGGGAGTTCACTCATAGCCATATTTCAATACAAAATACCCTCTTTTGTCAAATGAGCGATTCTCATCGGGTGGTCCCCAACGCCCTTCCGGTGCCGGACCCTGATACGCATGAAAACAAAGAGCAGTAAAATTGAGCATATAATTTCAGGTCTTTCACGGTTCCTTCAGGGGAAGGAGAAGGCGCTCCGCCTTGCCCTCGTCTGTTTCTTTTCCAAAGGTCACCTCCTTATCGAGGACTTACCCGGACTCGGAAAGACTACTCTTGCCATTGGAATTGCAAGGTCCCTCGGCCTCAGCTTCGGAAGGATCCAGTGCACGAGCGACCTCTTGCCCACCGATATAACGGGATTGTCCATATATAATAAGAATAAAAGTGAATTTGAATTCCATGCAGGGCCGGTATTCAATAATATCGTGCTCTGCGACGAGATAAACCGGGCTACGCCAAAGACGCAGAGCGCCCTCCTCGAGGCTATGGGAGAAAAGCAGGTTACCATAGAGGGGAGGACCTACAGACTCCCGGAAATCTTCTTTGTGGTCGCCACTCAAAATCCCAAGGAGCAGTACGGCGCTTTTCCTCTGCCCGAATCCCAGCTCGACCGCTTCACTATGAAAATTAATATAGGATATCCGCCAAAAGAGGCGGAGAAGGAAATACTGAGAATAGGCAGCACCAGAGAGGAGATTTATTCCATCGAACCTGCAATGGAGCGGGAGGAGGTCGCGGACCTCCAGGATAAGATCACAAAGGTAGTGTATGTATCCGAGAAGATACTCGATTATACGGTCGCCATAATAGAGGCGACGAGAAGGAGCGAATACCTGAGGGCAGGCCTTTCGACCCGTGGCGCCCTCAGCATGATCACTACCGCAAAAACGAACGCCTATTTCAAAGGGAGAGATTTCGTCATATCCGAGGACGTCAAAGAATTGGCCGGGTATACCATACCTCACCGGGTCTTGTTCGGCGATGAATACGAAAGTGTTGATAAAAGGGAGATTATTACATCCATAATAGAGCAGATACCCACCCCGGCCTGATCAAAATTACAAAAGCAGGCTTCATTTATATCGGCCTCACCATTTTGATAGGCGTATCCGCGGTAAATACGGGCAATAACCTCATGTATCTTACCGTCTCGGCCTTGCTTGCCCTCATGGCGATCTCCGGATTTTTCGGAAAGGCGAATATCTCGCACCTTTCGGTGAAGGTGGACACGCCGGAAGAGGTCTTTGCCCATACCTCTTTTCCGCTCAGGGTTACTCTAAAAAATGATCGCTCTTTTTTCCCCGCTTTTCTGACCAAGGTACATATAGCAGGCCAGGAACTGCTTTCCCTTTTGTGGAGAGCCGGTCCGAAGCGGTACGCCACATGAGTATCTCTTTCGAGGAAAGGGGAAACCATCTCATCGGCAACGTATATGCCTCTTCCATATTTCCTTTCAATTTCTTTACGCGGTTCACAAGGGCTTTTCCGGAGGCGAAGCTGCTCGTTTTTCCAAGGCTTAAAAAGGGGGCCTTTGCCGCCGGAAGTAAAGGAGCGAGAAATGTGAAGGGAGAAACCCCTTCCCTTAAAACCGGTTACGAGTCCGAAATGGTCGCAATAAGGGATTATGTGACGGGAGATCCCCTTAAATACATTAACTGGAAAGCCACGGCCAAGACGGGAATTCTCAAGACCCGGGAGTTTTCCGCCCCTTTATCGATCCCGCTCATTATCGATTTTGATGTCGTGGAGGTTGAAGAGGTGGAAGAAAAGATTTCGCGCGTATCCTACCTCCTCTCACACCTATTCAGACAAGGGGTTCCCGTAGGGCTCAAGATAAAAGGTAAATTGTTCGAACCTTCCCTCTCCTCCTCCCGCAGAATCGACATGCTAAGGGAGCTTGCCCTCTACCCGGGCGGGGTCCCCTCTCCTCGGAGTCTCCATGATAGGTGAACGGGCCGTATGCCGGGTCCCGGGGGCGCCGATAGGAATCGCGGCCGGGACGAATTGTTTCACCTATCTCATCGGCATACTTGCCTATTCCTCGGTAATGAGAGAAGTGGAGCTTCTCTTTGCCTGCACGTGTGCCGGTCTTTTGGTGTTATCCGCCTATAGGGCCTTCTCCAGGAAGCCCGGCCTGAGCCGATGGATCCTCAACATACTCTCCTTTTGTGTGATTCTCTTCGCCGTTTACAGGTTCAATGTGGATGATCTGGTCGTCCAGATGGTGGAAGCCCTCATGGCGCTGCTTTGCATTAAATTCCTCGAGGAGAGGAAGGTAAGGGATTATATGCAGATATATGTGATCTCCCTTCTGATGGTAGCCGGCTCCGGTTTGCTCTCCCCGGGCATCCTCTTTCTCGTGAATTTTTCTCTCCTGGTCCTTCTCCTCACTACGGCGTCCGTCTTTCTCTCTTATTATGCCCACGACCCCACCCTGGAATTGCCCCGTCGGATTATTGGCAGATAGTAAGAAACTCCCTCTTTATTCCTGTCCTGGCAATTCCCGTGGCCGCCCTCCTCTTTTTCGTGCTTCCCCGCACCAGTTACCCCCTTTTCAATCTCCTCAGCCAAAAGGAAAAGGCTCATACGGGCTTTTCCGATCATGTGCAGCTTGGTGCGGTCTCCTCCATCCAGGAAGACTCGGCTGTGGCATTCAGAGTTACCATGCGCCCCGTCGGACAACACAATCTTTACTGGAGAGGCATAGTCTTCGACCAATTCGATGGAAGGGGATGGAGTAGCTCCGGACGTCCCGTCCCCCTGCCTTCCGGCGCGCCGGAAGGGGAATCCGTGATCCAGACTATTTACCTGGAGCCCAGGGAGACAAGATATCTCATCGCCCTGGACAAGCCGGACTTTGTGGCGATGAAGAACGCGAGCCAGGTGGATGACGGCTCCTTTGTCTCTCCCGCCATCCTCTCCGGAAGAACCAGGTATATGGCGCGCTCGACCTTGTCGGAATGGTTTCCTGAGCGAGGGACGGATATGAGCAGATACCTTCAGGTGCCGGATAATATGCCAGGCCCTCTTCTTCGGCTCGCAAAGAGGCTGGGGGACGGGAAGACTGATATGGAGCGGATCCGGTCGGTCTATCGATACCTGAATGACGGGACCTTCCGCTATTCCCTCGAAAATCTGCCGGTTACTGCAGAGCCTGTTTCGACTTTTCTCTTTCAGACAAAATATGGCAACTGCGAATATTTTGCGTCTTCCTATGCAATTATATTAAGGCTTCTCGATATCCCTTCCCGAATAGTGGGTGGATATAAGGGCGGCCAATATAATAGTATGGGCGGATATTATCTGGTGCCGGAAAAGAACGCCCACGTCTGGGTTGAGGCCCACCTGAAGGGAAAAGGATGGCTTCGCATAGATCCCACGCCGGCCGGGATTGGACAGTTTCCTTCCTCCGAAAAGGAACATCTGTTCATGAGGGCAGGTCTTTTTTTCGACACCTTGAACTATTACTGGTATGCCTTTGTCATAAACTATAATCTCGAAAAGCAGCTTTCCCTTGCCAGGGCCATGAGAGGCGCCTTCAGGATATCCCGTACTACCGGAGCCCCTGTAATTGAATGGAAGAAATGGGCCGAATATACGGGTTTCATCTTATTTGGATGTACGGCTTGCGTCTTCCTCCGGAACGTGCGCCTGAGACGAAGGTCCCGGGAGGAGAAGCTTCTCATTGCCTTCGTAAGAAAAATGGAGAGATCGGGGTACCATAAGAAAGAATCTCAGGGGCTGGAAGAGTTCATTTCCACTATCGGAGACCGAAGGATCGGGCAGCTCGCTTCGGAATTCGTAAAGGAATTCCAAGCCTTCTATTTTCGCGATCTCCCTGTCTCGCCGAAAGAGGCAAAACATCTGAAGCGGAGAATCAAATCCATATAATCCCCTTCTCTTTTACTCCATCTCCGATGCCTGACTTAACGAGGTGAGACGTTGAAAATTAGAGAGAACCTGATTAAAAAGTCATCTCTATCCGGCCTAAATTGCAAATCTTTTAAAACATCCGTTGACAAGGTTTTTCAAAGAATGTATAAATGAACTGATTTCAACACTTGTGACGCTCCGGCCGGTTTCCCATTTGACACAACGAGGTTCCTTCAACACATGATAAAACGAAAAAAAACCAAAACGATAAAGGTTGGAAATGTGGCGGTAGGGGGCAATAACCCCATCGTCGTCCAGTCCATGCTTAAGACCGATCCCGAGAATTATCAGGAGACCCTCCATCAGGCGAGGGAATTGAAGAAGGCCGGCTGTGAGATCGTGAGAATTGCCCTGCCGGAGGTGGAGACGTGCAGGATTCTTCCTTTTTTAAGACAGGAAGCAGATGTCCCGATTATCGGAGATATCCATTTTAATCATAAAATAGCCCTGAAGGCGATGGAGACCGGTATTGACGGAATAAGGATAAATCCGGGCACCATCAATAACGTGAGAAAAGTAAAAGAGATTGCGGCACTCGCCAAAGAAACGGCAACACCGGTGCGAATCGGTATCAACATAGGCTCAATGGAGAAAAGACTCATCCGGGGCAACCAGGGGCGCCCGGACGCGAAGGCCATGGTTGAGAGCGCCCTCTATTACACAAAGCTCTTCGAAGACGCGGGTTGGACCGAGTTGAAGGTCTCCCTCAAGGCTTCCAATATCTTTGACAGTATCGAGGCATATAAAAGATTTTCAAAAGTGTCCGATTATCCCCTTCATGTAGGGATTACCGAGGCGGGACCCGTTTTTTCAGGCGTCATTAAATCGGCCATCGGCATAGGGATATTACTTAACGAGGGCATCGGAGATACCATACGGGTATCGTTGACCGGAAATCCCTCATATGAAGTGATTGCCGGATACCATATCCTTCGGGACATGGGGCTGCGAAAGACGGGAATCAATATCATATCCTGCCCCACCTGCGGCCGGTGCAAGACAAACCTTCCGGAGATCGTGGAGGAATTCGAAAAGGAAGTCGCCCATATCGGCATCTACCTCGATGTAGCCCTTATGGGGTGCGAGGTGAATGGACCGGGTGAAGCGAAAGAGGCCGATTTGGGTGTGGCCTTCGGAAAGACTAAAGCCGTCCTTTTTGCAAAGGGAAAGATCGTGAAAACGGGCATACCGAAAGAGATGGCCAAGGACGTCCTCAAAGAAGAGATCTTCAATCTCGCGCGCGTCTGAACGTCCCTCAACCCAGTGACGGACTTTTTGCGTGGATGATCCTTTGCAGTACCGTGACATGAGTCAGGACTGCAAGGACCAGGATCGCGTAATGAAGAAGTCCGAAACACAAGCCGCACAATAGAATAATAATTCTTTCAGGTCTTTCGAGAAGTCCTGTGTTCGAGGGAAGTCCCGCTGCGTCCGCCCGAGCCTTTACATAAGGGATAAGGGCTACTCCTATGGCCGCGATACACGTGGCGATTACATCGAACATGTTCCCCTCTGCCGCGAAACGGATAAGTATGGCGCCCATGATCAGGAGGTCTGAATACCGGTCCAATACTGAATCGAGAAAGCCGCCGAAAGGGGTGATGCGGTCCGTGCTTCTCGCCAGAGCTCCATCCATGAGATCGAGTAAGCCTGAAAAGGCCAGCACGAAAGCTCCGAGGACCGGACGGCCGAATAATATGACCAGGGCCGCGGCAAAAGCGACGACTGCGCCCAGGAGGGTAAGAGCATTAGGGCTTATGGTCTTTCCCATGGGAAGGACGCGATATACCTTCAAAATGAACGGGTCCAGGGAGTGGCCTATTTTTGAGCTGATCACGGGGAATTCCTATCTTTCTCTCTCCCCTCTTATGAACTCCTCCACCATTTCGCGTGCAATATCATCTGGATATTGTCTCATGGGGTGTTTCATGGTATAGGCGGAGATGGATTGAAGCACGCCCCCTATTCCCCGGTCTCTTGCGATCTTACAGCATCTGATCGCATCGATGATGCAGCCCGCGCTGTTAGGCGAATCCTCCACGGATAGCCTCATTTCGAGATTTATCGGGATATCGCCGAAAATTCTCCCTTCGATCCTCATAAAGCAGACCTTATTATCCTGTTGCCATGGCACATAATCGGACGGACCGATATGAATGTTATCGGGAAGCATGGGTATATCGAGGGCGGACTGTACGGCCTCGGTCTTTGAAATCTTCTTTGACGCAAGCCGCTCCCTGTTCAACATATTGAGGAAATCGGTATTTCCTCCTGTGTTCAGCTGGTATGTCCGGTCGATTTTTACTCCCCGGTCGTTAAATAATTTTGCAAGGGTCCTGTGGATGATAGTCGCGCCTATCTGGGACTTTACGTCGTCGCCGATGAGAGGGATCCCTCTCTCCATGAACATGTTCGCCCAATGGGGATCGGAGGCGATGAATACGGGGATGCAGTTGATAAGGCTTACCCCCGCCTCGAGACAGGCACGGGCGTAGAATCTGGCAGCCTCCTCCGACCCCACGGGAAGGTAATTGATCAGTATCTCGACCCCGCTCTGCCTGAGGGTGGCAACCACATCCGCGGACGCCTCGTCCGAAGGAAGGAAGGTCCTGCTTTCAGCGTACTCTTTCATATGAGGAGAGACACCGTCGAGCAAAGTCCCCATCGAGACCGTCACATCCGGAAGGAGAAGGTTCGGATCAATAGTTTTGGTGCAGTTGGGGGCAGAGAATATAGCCTCCCGAAGCGGTTTGCCTACCTTTCGGCGATCGATGTCAAAAGCGGCCGCAACCGTGATGTCCTTGGGTTCATACCCGCAGATCTCTTCATGCATGAGACCTATGGGAGGACCGATCTTCCTTGAATAGTAACTAAGGCCCTGGACCAGGGAACTGGCGCAATTGCCTACACCGACGATTCCGACGCGAATCTCTCCCATGATAACCCCTTGTGTATATATTATATGGTACGGGCGTGATTACTTTCGATACTGCGTAATGCCCGCCTCATACAAATCATTCCCGTAAATGTCGTTGATCACAAACAAAGGCATATCCTTTACACCCAGTCGCACCACTGCCTCGGGTCCCAGATCTTCATATGCTATTGTTTCGAAAGAGGTTACGCATTTCGAGAGGAGCGCCCCGGCCCCTCCGGTGGCGCCGAGATATACTGCCCTATACTGCTGCATTGCTTCTCTTACTGCGGCCGACCGTTTTCCCTTCCCGATCATTCCCCTGAGGCCCAGGGAAAGGAGGGCCGGAGTGTATGCATCCATTCGGGAGCTCGTGGTCGGGCCGCATGCGCCGATGATTTTTCCGGGAGAAGCCGGCGAAGGACCACAGTAATAGATAATCTCCCCTTTAATAGAAAAGGGGAGATTATCTCCCGCCTCGAGGCTTTCCACGAAGCGCTTATGGGCGGCGTCTCTTGCGGTATAGATGAAACCGCTGAGGAGGATTTTATCCCCCGCATTGAGCATTTCTACCACCCTGTTATCCAAAGGGGTCTGAATCCGCCTTATCTCCACTTTTACCCTCGCGACCGTGCCGTATACCCCTGTGACTATATTATTATATAATCATCCTTTTCAGCCTGTGAGCGTGGCACTGGATATTTACCGCTACAGGAAGGGACGCGATATGGCAGGGCATGACTCTAATATGGACGTCGAGAGCAGTTATTCTCCCTCCATACCCTTGCGGTCCGATTCCCGTCTTGTTTATTTCGTTTAAAAGATCTGTTTCGAGTGCGGCCACCTGGCCATCTTCATTTCTTGTGCCATAGGGTTCCATGAGCGCTTCCTTCGAGAGAAGCGCACTGGTCTCGAAATTTCCGCCTATCCCCACACCTACCGTTATCGGCGGACATGGATTGGCGCCGCCTTTCCTCACCATCTCGAGCACGAAGGATTTGATGCCTTCTCTGCCTTCCGAGGGCACAAGCATCCGGACTTCACTGTAGTTCTCGCTTCCCCCTCCCTTGGGGAGTACGCTCACCTTCACCCGGTCCCCCGGCACAATTTTCATATGGAGAATGGCCGGCGTATTATCGCCCGTATTTTTTCTCGAAAAAGGATCACAGCAGGATTTTCTCAAGAAGCCTTCTCTGTAGGCACGCCTTACCCCGTCGGTAACTGCGTCTTCGAGAGAACCTCCATAAAAGTGAACCTCCTGTCCGATCTCGAGAAAGGTGACGCCCAGCCCGGTGTCCTGGCACACAGGTATGGACTCTTCCCCGGCGATGTCGGCGTTCTTTATCAGTTCTCTCAACACTTCTTTCCCTGCGGGAGATTCCTCCTCCTCTATCGCACGGGTGAGGGCGATCTTCATCTCCTCCGACAGGTGTCGGTTAGCATCTACAAAAAGGCTTTCGATCGCAGCCTTGATCTCATCCACATGGATTTCTCTCATACCTGTCTATCCCGCCCTTTTTCTCTGCAATAAAATATCAGGCTCTAAATCCGTCCGGGAACTGAACGATCCCGCACTATTTTTCGTGATAGGGAGCTATGATCTCTTTTTCCATGAGCAGGGATACTTCATCACGCGCCCTTCGGATCTTGAACTCAGCCATGCGGAAAAGCTCCTGCTCGCTTAATTGGAGCCGGGCCACGCCCTGAGTCATCGCCATCTTGGCGACTGCCACTGCCTCTCTCGGGAAAACCTCCCAGTCATCCATAGTGGGCAGCAGATAATCGTCGCGTAAACCCCTATCACGGGCACATTGTGCCAATTCCTGCGCAGCGGCTATGCACATTTCGTCCGTAATGGTCTTCGCCATAACATCGAGGGCCCCCCTGAATATGGCGGGAAAACCTACCGAATTATTGACCTGATTGGGGAAATCACTTCTGCCGGTGGCGACGATCCGTGCGCCGGCCTCTTTGGCCTCCCAGGGCCAAATCTCCGGAACAGGGTTTGCGCAGGCAAAGACTATCGCATTATCGGCCATGGCGGAAATCCATTCCTTCCGTATCACGTCCGGGCCCGGTTTGGAAAGGGCGATTACCACGTCCTGTCCCTTCATGGCCTCTTCAATCCCTCCGTCCCTGTTCTCACCATTTGTGGTAAGGCAGAACTCAAGCTTTTCTTTCTGGCCGGGTTTGATGTCATCCCGCTTTCTGTTGAGGATGCCCTTGCTGTCTACAACCACAAATTTTCGCGGATCTGCCCCCGCTTTGATGATCATTTTCGTGATGCACACATTGGCGGCGCCCACGCCTATCATGGTGATGCGTGCATCCTCAATCTTCTTATTCACTATCTGTAAGGCATTAATGAGCCCCGCGAGCGTGACCGCGGCGGTACCCTGCTGGTCGTCATGCCAGACGGGAATGGTGGCCTCAGCGCGTAACCGGTCAAGAATATAGAAACATTTGGGATTCTCTATATCCTCGAGATTAATGCCGCCGAAGGAGGGCGTAAGGAGCTTCACGGTCCTGATGAACTCGTCGGGATCCTTCGTATCGAGACAAATAGGGAACGCGTCGACGCCGCCAAGATATTTAAAAAGCAATGCCTTGCCTTCCATTACGGGCAAAGCCGCAAGAGGTCCTATATCTCCGAGGCCGAGGACTCGCGTACCGTCCGTCACGATCCCCACCATATTCGCCCTGTTGGTATGCTCAAATACCTTTTCCGGGTCCCTGTATATCTCCATACATGACGCCGCGACCCCGGGCGTATACCAGATCGCAAAGTCTTTTATGTCCCTTATCACGCACTTCGGAACAATCTCTATTTTTCCCTTGTAGAAAGGGTGCATTTTCAAAGCGTCCTCAGAGGGCTTTTCTGCCTTTGCCAAAAGCTGCTCTTTGGTCATTTCCGGTTCCTTCATCCTTCCTCCTTATCCTCCGGCTCGCAAATGCCGCACATACAACATTCTATAGCTAATCACCATAAATGAAAAGAAAAATTTCCGGCCCCTCCGGCGACCGGCATTATGAGAGAAGATCGAAGGCACGAGCGGGACTGAATCACGAAGTCCCTTGACTGAATTAAGAGAAGGCGATTATAATTACAGACGTTCGAAAGTACGCGGGATCGGCGAAACCGGTTCCGCGTGCCCGACTATCGAGATATGCGTATAGCCATATTCATGCCCCTTTTAAGGGGTCAAGACCGGTGTGATGCTCAATATTGGACCCGGAGCACAGCCCTCCTTGCCGACGGACTTTCCCGCAGAGGCATTGACGCGACAGTTGTGCCGCGAAAGAGTGGACCCCTTATAGATCAATGCATGGGCATAGCGGAGTTTTGTGAAAAGGCGGGGGAATTCGAACTGATCCACGGGTTTTTCGATCCTTTTTTCGCGACCTATGCGGCGATGTGCAATACCCCTACCCTCATAACCATTCCTAATTCGTTGGAGACCTCCGCCCTGCGCGTCTTCAGGCGATATAATGACAAAATACGGTATGTTTCCTTCTCCGACAAGAGACGCAATCCCGGGTTGAAGTATATCGCCTCTATTCTGCCGGGAATTGCGATCGAGAATGATTATACCCCTTCGGATCCCGATGAATATGTTCTGTGCCCCGGCTACGGCCTCACAAAACATGAGATTGCCTTTGCGGCGGATATGGCGAAAGGAAGTGCAGGTCGACTGGTAGTCACGGGAAGATCGACTGACAGGGCGCAGTATGATGCAGCCATTCGCTCGGGAACAAGTATGGGGACGTGCTTCTTTGAAAGCCCGAGCCTCGCGGAAGAGGCGGATCTATACGGCCGTGCGTGCGCAATTCTCTGCCCGCGAAAAAGGGGCTGTGTCATCTCCCCTTTTCTCGCGGCGATGACATACGGCACGCCGGTGGTAGCATTGACGGGTGGTGGAGTTGCAGATCTTATCGTTCCGGGAGTTACCGGATTTCTCGCCTCTTCTGCAGGGCATGGGGCGGAACTGCTCACCCGCGTGAGAGAGTTGGACAGGACCGTGTGCCGGAACGAGGCGCGTCTTCGTTTCAGTATGGAGACAATGATCGATTCTTATGCCCGCCTCTTTTCAACTGTCATAGAGCAGACCGGAAGGGAAGACCACCGTCCATGGGGGTATTACGAAGTGCTGGTGGATGAAGAGCAATATAAGCTGAAGCGCATAATCGTCTATCCGGGAATGAGACTGAGCCTCCAGCGCCACGCCTTTCGCTCGGAACACTGGTGCATCGTCTCAGGGAAGTGTCTTGTCCGTTGTGGGGACACTGAAAAGACCTTGAAAAGCGGGGAATCGATCGATATACCTGAGAAGTCCCTGCACCGTATACAAAATGCAGGCTCCGACAATCTTATTTTTGTGGAGGTCCAGAGAGGAGATTATTGTGGCGAGGACGACATAGAGCGGTTTGAGGACGATTACGGACGGGCATAGCCGCGAAACAACGGGCACGAAAATTGGGGCTACAGAAGAAAAACATATTGAATATTCTTTACCATAAGGTTTATAAAGTATTTGTAACGGTGGTTATTACGAGAACTGCCAAATTTAAATCTAAGGGAGGAATTAAATATGACAAAGTCGGAATTGATCGATAAGATGGCTTCAAATGCCGAAATCTCCAAAGTGGCAGCGACAAAAGCTCTCGACGCCTTCCTTGAAGGGGTAAAGGGAGCCCTGAAGAAGGATGAGCGCGTGACCCTCGTCGGATTCGGTTCTTTCTCCGTCTCCAAGAGACAAGCCCGTAAAGGCCGAAACCCCAGAACCGGCAAAGAAATAAAAATTCCCGCCCGAAACGTACCCCGCTTCACTGCAGGAAAAGGCTTCAAAGATTCCATATAACTAGTTGATGTTAAAAGAAGTTCCCCTAATGCCCCTCGATCGAGGGGCATTAGCTTTTCAAAATGACGGAACATCCAATAAGAAGATGTCCAGGCTTATGCTTTCGTCCCCTGAGGCGACAAGGAAGAGCGGACAAAGGGCGCGGTCAAAAGTGAGCTCCCCTCTGATAGAATCAGGCGGGCATCAAAATGGATACCTTCATCGAACGGCCGGCGTGATGTAGCTCGCAAGGCGAGCGAGAGGGGAAGGCTCCGCGGGCTTTGCCCGTGGAGGGGGCGACGCAAGCCCCAATAATTGCGAGCTGGGGAAGAAGGCAGCCCAGAGTCACACCCCGTCGCCTATTCTTTCGTCCCGTGAGGCGGCAAGGAGGAGCCGACGATGGCGTATTTATAATACGTCAAGGAGAGTGACGACGCAGACAACGAAGCGGGGCGGAAGAAGAGGCGACGGGGCTAACCGAAGCGGTATTGGATGCCGTAATCCCCTCTGGGATAGCTCCAGCTCAGCGCCCCGTCCTTACACGCCACAAGGCAGGTGCCGCATTCGAGGCAGCCCGCATACTCCACCACCATCTCGTCGTGCTCTTCATTATAAGAATAGAGGTGGGCGGGGCAGACGAAGAGGCAGGGACGCAGATCGCAGCGGGACCTGCATGTCTCGTGGTTGATGGTGATGTGGCTCTCTTTGTCGGTCTTGAACGCATCGAGGGCGAGTTTCTCTTCTATCTTCATATGTGTCTGATCCTGTAGAGGTCTTTCAATCTTTTGAGACTTAGGAGACCGGAGGACTTGAGGGT
>DASXUJ010000078.1 GCA_036504895.1 Syntrophorhabdaceae bacterium | reverse complement strand
CAAGACTCTTCTTCAGGGCAGACTGGTCAACGTCGTGCTGGTATTGACCGACACCGATTGCTTTGGGATCGACCTTGACAAGCTCGGCAAGCGGGTCCATGAGGCGCCTGCCGATGGATATGGCCCCCCGGACCGTGATGTCCTGGTCCGGAAATTCCTCCCGGGCGATCTCGGATGCTGAATAGACAGAAGCTCCGCTCTCATTTACACTCATCACGGTAATATGCTTCAACTGGTCGATACCGTCCAGGAATGCCTCCGTTTCTCTCCCCCCTGTTCCGTTTCCGACCGCAATCGCTTCGATGTTGCAATCATGGCAGAGGGCGACAAGCGTGTCTGCCGCCTGAATGGCCTCTCCACGAGACCTATGAGGATAAATGGTCGCCCCACGAAGGAGCGTGCCTTGCCTGTCGAGGCAGACCACCTTGCAGCCTGTCCGAAAACCGGGATCGATGGCAAGAACGGCTTTTTGCCCCAGCGGAGGAACCAGGAGAAGCTGACGGAGGTTATCCGCAAAAACCGCGATTGCCTCTTCGTCGGCCCGCGCTTTGGCGACCATCCGTATTTCCGTCTCCATGGAGGGAAAAAGAAGGCGACGATAGGAGTCTTCAGTCGCCTGCTTTACCTGCAGGGATGCGGGGGTTGTTCCTTTGACGAACAAGGGAACCAGAAGGTGGATGGCATCTCTTTCGGGCACAACGACGTGAAGGGCAAGGACGCCCTCTTTCTCACCCCTTCGCACCGCAAGGACACGATGAGAAGGGGTGGTAAGCACAGGCTCTTCCCAGTCGTAGTAATCCATATACTTGACGCCTTCACTTTCCCTGCCGGCCACTACCTGTGACTTAAAGCGCGCCTTCTGAAGAAAAAGAGACCTCATTGCCGCCCTTGCCCCTGCATCTTCATTGATCCATTCGGCAATGATGTCTCTTGCGCCTGCAAGGGCTTCTTCGGCAGCATGGATTTCTTGTTCCGGATTGATGAATTGCTCTGCCTCTCTTAAAGGATCACGGGTTACGGGGTCACTAGCATCCTGACTGAAAAGACGCTGTGCAAGGGGCTCAAGTCCCCTTTCTCTCGCAATAGAAGCCCGGGTCCTTCGCTTGGGCCGGTAGGGCAGATATAGATCCTCCAGAGCCGCCATGGTTTCCGCGCGATCGATGCTATCCCTCAACTCCTCGCTCAGAAGGTCTCGCTCTTGCAAGGATCTAAGTACCGCAGCCCTCCTATCGTCCAACTGGTCAAGCTCTTCCAGGCGATCACGAATTGCACCAAGAGCAACTTCGTCCAAAGATCCTGTTGCCTCTTTGCGGTAGCGCGCAATAAAGGGGATTGTGGCGCCTTCTGCGAGCAGCCGGGCAGCAGCCTGTACTTGGCCATATGCGAGTCGGAGCTCCAGAGATATCTTTTTAATGGGTGAGGTCTTCACATATCCTCTCAAATCTCAATTTGGCTATCATTGTAATATACTTGCGGCGGGATTGAAAGGACGGGCAGATCGGTATCTGACGTACAGACGGGACACCTGCAGAGACGCTCATTGGGCACCTCCTCATGAGATTGGTGTGGATACCCTCATCATAGCATGCGCTATGCGAAGGCGGTGCCCTCTAGATGATTATCAGGTCTTATTTTTTGCACCGTTTCAAACCTCGTTGTCTAATAATAAGACGCAAAGAAAAAGACCTGACCCCAACGTCCCTTTTAGGGGGAATCCCTGAGTATCAATAACACTCATGCCCGCCTCACCCCGCACAATTTGTGGCGCGATAGGCTGAACGACTCTATTCTTCCTAGCCTACATCCAGCACATGGCGAATAGCCCGGGCTAATTCCTCTTTGGCGAGAGGCTTCATGAGGTATTCCTTGATGCCCGCTTCCTTTGCTATCTCCGGTGAGACCGCCTCGCTGTGGCCGGTACAGAGGATGATGGGGATATTCGGTTTCATCTTTAGAAGCTCTTCGGAGAGTTTGACCCCGGTCATCCCCGACATGGTATAGTCAGTAATTGCGAGATCGAAGCGTGTTGGGTCGGACGCGAAGATCTTGAGGGCTTCTCCGCTGTCAGTGAAGGCTGCCACTGTGTAGCCCAGCCGCTCAAGAACGGCCCGACCCCACTCCGCAAGCATAGGTTCATCATCGATGAACAGGATTCTCTCGTGGCCTTCAGAAGCCCGACCGGTGCGGACCTGCTCTTTTTCAACTTCGGTCCTTGCCCTGGGGAGAAATACCCGAAAGGTGGAGCCGACTCCTTGCTCACTCTCCACGGTGACGGTACCTTGTAAATCTCTTACGATCCCATATACCACCGCAAGGCCCATGCCGCTACCTTTCCCCGGCTCCCGTGTGGTAAAAAAAGGCTCGAAAACCCGTCTCATTATGTCGGGGCTCATGCCAATGCCTGTATCCTTTACGACGAGTTGTATATACTCGCCCGGGACCGCATCCGGTATGGGTGAGTCCGGGGTGAAGCCGATATCGGCGAGACCGATCTCCAATGTTCCTCCCTTCTCCTGCATGGCAAGGGAGGCATTAGTGGCGAGGTTCATGAGGACCTGCTGTACCTCCACGGGGGCCGCAAGAATTGTGTCGGAGCTTGCGGTGTTAAGGAGGCTGATTTCTATAGTGGTGGGAATGGACGCCCTTAAGAGCTGGACAGTCTCCAGAATGACCGGCGTTAGGGACATGGGACTCCTCGGATGATTGGTTTTCCGACTGAAGGCAAGGATCTGCCTCACCAGGTCTTTCGCCCTTATTGCCGATTTGAGGACATTTTTAAGGTTTTTCTCCACGAGAGGACGGTCGGAAACATCATCGACCGCCATCTCGGTGAAGCCCACGATTGCGGCGAGAATGTTGTTGAAGTCATGGTGTTGTAGCTCGAAAGGATGGCTTTAATGGTCATCAAAATGTCCGGGTGGTCATCGACGACAAGTATAGTGAAAGACTTCTCGGTCATTTTCTGCACCCCCCTGCAGTCAATGGATTTTCCATACCGGCATCTCATGTTTTTGGTGGTGCGAAAGCGCCTTGCATATCCAAGTCGAAATCGCAGTCAACCTTTTCGCTTTGTACCATTTGCCGTGCAATTAAACCATTTATTTTGCCTGTTTGCCTGACCAGTGTCAATAGGATTTATTCAATCCGGGCAACTTTGGGGACGCCTTTACTTTTTCACTTTGGTTTCTATCTCCATATATATGCGCTATTTTCACCCCAGGAGGTCTCTTATATCCCACACTCTTGCAACTACGGGGGACGATGGGGACATCCATAACGAAATAGCCAAGCAGGCCGTTCAAAAAAGTACTATACAGTTAGCATGTCCCCATAGTCCCCCTTTTGGCTCTTCTGCGGTAGCCCTCAAGGAATTGTGCTTGGAATGAAACAGCTTTCCATGCTTGATGTAAGATTTAGTTTATGCGAGAATCATTTATGATGTCGGTTATAATAAATAAACAGGCATGAAGATAACCTAATTTTAAAAAAGAGATTTACTCGTCCTAATGTAATGTAGGAGGTTGGAATCATGAAAATGTTTGTCATTGTCTACGTCGACTACCTGGATGAAAGCGTTACAAATGAATTTAAGCAAGCCGGTTATACGTCGTATATGAAATTCCACGGCCTGACCGGTGAAGATGAGAAATATGAAGCAATGATTGGCTCCCCGGGTTCACATGGCAAGATTAAGTCACTTTTTATACATGCAACCGATGAAAAGATTCCTCACCTTCTTGATATTGTGAAGAAACTAAAAGAAAGATACCCTACTTGTGGTTTTCGGGCGTTCACTTTCCCACTGGAAGAATATGCTTTATAGAGGAATTAGGGGCACTAAGGACACCCTTGACATATTGACATTTACATTCCCATTACCCCATGATATGACCCCTCCGAACGTTCTTTACGGCTAGTTGACGCGAGCCGCGTCGAAACTTTCTGCCCTTCCCATCCTCCCGCGTTGCGCTGAAGGTCCGCAATGTATAGGTTAGAGAAAGCTCTGCAATAGATATCAAACAGTGTCTCAAGAACCCATGGAGGTGGCGGATGGGTACCCTTTCCAGTATTTTTGATCCCAGGAGCGTGGCATTGATAGGCGCATCCGATGTCGAAGGGTCGGTGGGCCGAGTAACCCTCGAAAACCTGCTCGGTTCAAAGCATATAAAGGCCTATCCCGTGAATCCCCATAAGGAAATGCTCCTTGGGCGCGAATGTTATTCGGATGTGGGCAGCGTTCCCGGGCACACGGACCTTGCGGTGATTGCCACACCCGCGCGAGGGGTTCCCGGCATCGTGGAAGAATGTGGAAAGGCCGGTGTAGGCGGCGTCGTGATAATCTCCGGCGGCTTCAAGGAAACGGGCGCCGAGGGCATCGCCCTGGAGCGTCAGATATCCGATATAAGAAAACGATACGCCATGCGTATCCTGGGGCCGAACTGCCTCGGATTTGTAAGGCCCAATGCGGGGCTCAATACCATGTTTATCGAAACCGCTCCTCCGCCGGGGGACATTGCCTTCATATCCCAGAGCGGCGCCCTGGGAGCGGCCATACTCGACTGGGCAGAGGAGGCCCACGTGGGCTTCAGTATGTTTGCGTCCCTTGGCTCGATGATGAATGTCGGTTTTGGGGATGTCATAGATTTCCTGGGTGAGGACCTGGATACAAGGAGCATCCTTATCTACATGGAAGGGGTCGGAGACGCGCGACAGTTCATGAGCGCTGCACGGGCTTTCGCCCTGCGGAAGCCGATCATTGTCCTCAAACCGGGAAGGTTCGCCGAAAGTGCAAAAGCGGCCCGGTCCCATACGGGCGTCATGGCAGGAGACGATGCGATCTATGAAGCGGCATTCAAGAGGGTCGGCGTAGTGAGGGTAATGGAGATAGCGGCTTTATTTGACGCCGCCGCGGCTCTGAACTCTCAGAGGCTGCCCGGGGGACCCCGGCTTGCCATCGTGACGTCAGCCGGCGGACCGGGCGTCATGGCAACCGATGCCCTTATGGACCGGGGAGGGGAACTGGCCCGGCTTGCCCCGGAAACCGTCGAGGCATTGAACAACGCTCTTCCCGCGTACTGGAGTAAGGGCAATCCTGTCGATCTGCTCGGGGATGCCGACATTGCCAGATACGAGAAGGCAATCGGGGCATGTCTCGCTGACCCGGGAGTGGACGGTGTGCTCGTCATCTACGTCCCCATGAAAACTGCAAAGTCCGAAGACGTTGCCCGGGCCGTAATGGACAGTGCAAAAGAAACCGGGAAGCCGGTCATCGCGGCCTGGATGGGGGGCAGACAGGTGAGAGCCGGAAGGGAGATGTTGGTTCAAAACAATATCCCCGCCTATGACACACCGGAGCAGGCGGTGAAGACGTATGTCAATATGTTCAGATACAAAAGAAACCTGGGGCTGCTCTATGAGACGCCTTCGGAATTGCCGGAGCGGGGAGCCCCCGACAAAGCGCCGCTGAGAGAGATTATCAGGGGCGCCGCCCTGGAGGGAAGGACGCTTCTTAACGAGAGGGAGTCTAAAGACTTCCTTGTTAGTTATGGCATCCCTACAACCCTTCCCCGCATAACCCGGACCGTGGAAGAGGCCCTCCGGCTGGCAAAGGAAATAGGGTACCCCCTGGTGATCAAAATCGTCTCGCCTGATATATCACACAAAAGTGACGTGGGCGGCGTGATCGTAGGGGTTAACTCCGATGACCAGCTCAAAGAAGCCTATGCGGGAATGACTGAAGAAGTGAAAGAGCGCGCCCCTGAGGCGGCTATAAAGGGCATTGCCCTTCAGAAGATGGTGGGGGCTGTCGATTACGAGCTTATCCTCGGGTCAAAAAGGGATAAGGATTTCGGTTCCGTGATCCTCTTCGGGATGGGAGGGACGACCGCGGAGCTTATCCGGGATTTCTCCATAGCCCTGCCTCCCCTTAACCAGACGCTCGCAAAACGGTTGATGGAGGAGACAAAGGCCTATAGGCTGGTTCAGGGCTATCGGGGCAAAACACCCGCGAACCTTGAGGAGATTGAGAGAATCCTCGTCGCTTTCTCCAATCTCATAGTCGATTTCCCCGAAATCACGGAAATCGACATAAACCCCCTTGCCGTATCGCATGGCACACCCTGCGCCCTCGATGCCCGGATCGTCCTTGAAACGCAACCCATCGATTACCCATCCCCCTATCCTCACCTGGTAATCACCCCCTATCCGGCACGTCTTATCACTGACTGGAAGCTTCCCGATGGAACCAGGGTAGTGCTGAGGCCCATAAAGCCTGAAGACGAGCCCCTGGAGCGGGAACTATTTGCGAGCCTGTCCCAGGAAACGCTCCGGAAAAGGCTCTTCTCTTCCTTCGGAGAGATCACCCACGAGCGACTAGTTCTCTTCTGCAACATAGACTACGACAGGCAACTGGCTCTTGTCGCGGAGATCACTGAAAACGGGCGCCGGAAGATAATAGGCGTGGCAAGACTTTTTGCGGACCTCGACAAGAAGTCGGGTGAATTCGCCCTGGTTATCCATGACGGTTTTCAAAGACGTGGGTTGGGCTACAAGTTCATGCAGATCCTGATAGAGAGGGCGAAGAAAAAGGGACTTGACGAGATGGTCGGAGAAGTATTGACAGAGAACGAGAAGATGCTCGGCCTTGCAAGAAAACTGGGGTTCACGCGAAAATGGCTGGAGGGAGGGGTTACGCGTGTCACCCTGCCTTTAAAGTAGCGCAGGGCAGCTTCTTCGCCACGGCGTGGACATTTACACTATTGCCCGATTCGCGGGTCATAAAGATTAAGGAGTAACAAATCAAAATTTCCCAATCATCGAAAGAGAGTTGCTTCTCACGAGTCACTATATCACCATCCAGATGTCACCATTAAGGAAGTTATGTAATTAAACCTTGGATGTCCACATGGCTGACCCAGAGGCGGTTCATCGCCGTCTCAAGGCAGACCGTACCCGTCCCCGACCTTTTCCCGGCAGGCGGGGAGTCCTCTCGTGTAAAGCCTGCCAACGGTTTCATAGAGGAGATAGTCCGTCAACAGGAGTGGAATCCCCAGTCTTTCCGCGAGTTGGATTGTCTCCGAAGGAGGGTGTTTTCCCCGAACTACGACGATGGCCTTTATACCGAGGGTTTGAGCCGTATGGACTATATGGGGATTCGTCAGGCCGGTGAGCAGCAGCATGCCCGATTGGCCATAGAAAAGAATATCAGCCATCGAATCGGCGCAGCCGGCCATCATCACCTCCAAACCCAAACTATCGCGGCCGGCAACGACTTCTGCGTCCAGTAAATCTTCAACGTCTTTCAGTGTCACTTCGCGAACCTCGCGCGGATCGTCTCATGCACCGCATCAGGAGCGGATGAATGGATGGCGCTGCCAATTCCCGATGTCATACGAGACTCTATCGCCTCATACTCCAAAGGTCAAGGCAGAGCCCTTTCAGGTGGGCTTAACCAGGGCCACGAGGGGGCCGCCCTTTACTTTTTCAATTTCGTTCCTCCTCTCCATGTGGTGCGCTCTTCTCCAGGAAGAAGGGCAAAATGTGCTATCCTCAAAACTTTCACTTCTCGTCATCTCACTTCACGGTGGCGGGAGGGCTTTATCCTCGTAGCGCCTTGCGAGCCGCATTGGGTCACCCGCTCAGTGAGGAGAAACGCTCCGAAGGACAGCCACTCATGTTTACTATGATAAAAGTCAACTCTCTTTTTGCACAGGTTCTCGCAACCCGCTTTCTTTTCGCTGTTTGTTAATACATAGGCCCCTTCCTTTCTGTCGTTCCGTGGGCTTCAAAGATCGGGCTCTCTACAATCTACTATCCGTG
>DASXUJ010000077.1 GCA_036504895.1 Syntrophorhabdaceae bacterium | reverse complement strand
ACTGCAGGGGAAGAGTGTTTCATTGTCCACGTAAACCCTCTCAAGTGACTGTATTTACAGGCTTATTGTACCACATGGCGTGAAGAGGGTCCAGGGAAAAGAGGGGAATGGAGGGATTATTTCACACGTTCTACGGCGACGCCCTCCGATGCTCCCCTAGCGGCACACCTGGAACTTCCGCCCCGTGCCAGGGGCCACTCCAGCCGGCAATTATTTTTATAATAATATGGTGCCGGCAGAAAAGAATAGTTGATTTAGGGAGCGGACGGGGTTACGGGTGTAATGAATGCTGCAGATTAGATTCAGTTTTGACACCATTATTCGTGAATCCGATCCTGAGTGCATAATTAGACAATGATAGGGAAAGTTATCTAGCCTCATTTATTATCCGTCTCCTTCTCGTTGGCCGTCAACAAACACTCCAATCTTCCCTTCGTCCTTCTTCTGCCTCTGTTTGACAAAGAAAAGCCTATAGCTTATTATTACCGAATGATTGAATTTCGTCGTGACCCGGTGTCGGGTAACTGGACGCTTGCGGGGTATGTTTCTACCAAGAGCGATTTTGTTGGTGAGTGTCCCTTTTGTCCGGGCCATGAGCAGGCTACGCCGCCAACTATACGGGAAGTTACCGATATGAACGGGGCGTGGCTGATGCGCTGTTTTGCGGCCGAGAACCCTGATTTTGTGGTGGACGCGGAGGAGTTGAAGCGGGCCGAGGGGCTTTATGATAAAATGGGGAATCTCGGCGCCCATGAAATCATCGTCGAGTCGAGGGACCATACGAAGACCGCCGCCGGCTTTACTGAAGCAGAGCTTCTGCTTGTGTATGATTTTTACATGGATCGCATCAGGGACCTGAAGAAAGACAAGAGGTTCAAATATATACAGGTGTTCCGGAACCATGGGGAGCTTGCGGGGTCCTATATCTCCCATCCCCATTCCCACGTCCTCGCTACTCCTATTGTGCCCCGGCGGATCGAGATGGAGCTGGAAAACGGCCGGAGGCACTACCAGAAGAAGGAACGGTGCCTCTTTTGCGATATTGTTGCCCAGGAAGCACGGCAGAATAAGAGGGTCGTGGGGATTAACACGAGTTTTGTCGCCTTATGCCCCTTTGCGCCGAGGTTCCCTTACGAGGTTTGGATATTGCCCCGCTACCACGACGATAGCTTCGAGCACCCCGTGGGCGAAGCCGCGAGGAGGGATTTTGCCGGTCTCATGGTCGATACCATGAAAAGACTCGAGAAAGTAACAAACTCCTATTCCATGGTGCTCCATACATCGCCCAATTTTGCGAAAGGAAGAGCGGAAGACGATAATGTGCCGGTAAGTGAATTCTTCCATTGGCACATCGAGATACTGCCGCGGGACCTGAGGACTTCCCGGTATAAACGGGAGGACCAGTTCTATGTGGTTTCCGTCACTCCCGAGGAAGCAGCCGCTACACTCAAGACCCAAAAAATATAAAGGGCCTTCGGCTGACATGCCGCGGCCCCTGTCGGATATCTGACACTCCCGTTCAATTCATGAACAGGGGCGCCGGCACGCCTACCTTCCCCTTTTCTTTGCTACCACCACTACCGGAGCTGTCCTGAGTCCTTCCACATAGGTCCTCATCTGGGCGAGGTCAGTCTTTATTTTCTCCTGTTCCATGGTCGATTCACTCAACTTTTTTTCGAATTTCGTCTGCACTGTGGCAAGCTCAAGCTTGGGATCGAGAGAGGCTACCTGGGCCTTCAGGGTTTTCAGGTCCGACAGGTCGGATTTCAAGGTGGTGATCTCCGCTTTGAGGACCGTCACCATAGTCCCGAGGGCCACTATAAGCATGACGGTGAGCAGGGTCGTGACAGGAAAATTTCTCCAAAACGTCTTCCTCGCGGTCCCCTGAACCGGTTTCATCCTGTTCCGGTCGTGCACCACGCGGAGGAGGTCCTCAAGGTCTACTGTGTTTTTGTCTACGCTTATTCCTGTCATGTGGGTAACCTCTCAGTGTAGTAGTGGGTGTCTCTCCACTCTCCTATGCAAATTGAGGACCACAGGTTGGGGCGGGAAGATTCGGTTATCTCTTCCCCATAAGGAGGAGCGTTTCGTAGAATTTTTTTAATGCCCGGGCCTGGGCGGTGTATGTCCACTTTCTTTTCGCGGCTTCCCTCGCGTACTCCCCGAAAGCCTTTTTTCGTTCCGGGTGTTCGAGGATCAGGAGGATCTTCTCCGCCAGATCGCGTGGATCGGAGCGGGCCACGAAGCCCGACCTGCCGTCTTCCACGAGCTCGGGCAGCATCCCCGCCTCGGAGACTATGGCCGGCTTACCCATGGCCATGACTTCCCGCAGCGCCCGGGCGCTCCCGTCGCTGCCTGCCCGCATCATGAGGAAGAGATCGAAGGCGGAGATGACGGAGAAGTAGTCTGCCACCCGGTATCCGGCGAGGACCACGTGATCGGATATTCCAAGCTCGGCAAGGGGTTTTCCGATGCTCTCTTCGACCTGCGAGCTTCGTCCCACGATCACGAGCTTCACCCGGTCCGTCTTTTCCAATACAAGTTTGAAGGCTTTTAGAATAAGATCATAGCCCCGATCGGGCTTGAGTCTTCCGATCACGCCGATCACCAATTCGTCCGGACCTATGCCAAGGCCTGTCCTCATCTCTTCCACGGGCCCCTCGTAAGGGGTGATGCCGGGGGGGATGACGCAGGACCTTTCCCGGGGGAAACGAAACCGGGTGATGTCCTGCTCCATGATCTTCGTGCTGTAGGTGACGAGCCCGTCCGTTCTTCCGAAGGCCGCAGCCATGAAAGGGCTTGCCTCGAGACCGTCCCTCTTGTGGTCCGTCCTGACGATAAGGGGTCTTTTCCCCGCAAAGGCGAGGGCCATGAGCCCGGTGAAGTGGTCGTGGGAGAGATTGGTGTGGAGAATGTCGATCCCCTCCCTCTTCACGTACGACCGGATGGCACGGTAATCGTATATCCAGTCAGACAGGGAAAAATACCTGTTCAGGCGGAAGCCGTCGAAGCATGGGATCTCTGCCTTGCGGGCCTCTTTCTCCACAGTGCGGTCGGGATATTCCATGGGCGTCTTTCGGAAGGCCATGGTCACGTCGACGCCTGCTGCGGTCAAGGCCTTACACAAGGAGACGGTCGGCTCCGCGGGACCGGTCCATTTCCAGTCGCTGAAGAGGTGAAGGACTTTCATAGGCTCACGATCCGTAAAACTCCTTTATCACCCCTGCCACATATCGGACTTCCTCCTCCTGGAGCGAGGGGTACATGGGCAGGGTGATGATCTCGAAAATCGCCTTTTCGGCTACGGGGAAGGAGCCCGCCTTATATCCGAGCCGGCTGTATACCTTTTGCAGGTGAACGGCTGTAGGGTAGTGGATGAGGGTGGTGACCCCCTTGTCCGCGAGGTATGCCCTCAGCTCGTCCCGTTTTTCCGACCGGATGACGAAGAGGTGGTATACGTGGCGGGTCCACTGGGCTTCTTCGGGCAGCACGACAGGCACGCCCCGAAGCTCTTCCTTATAGAGCCGGGCAAGCTCCCGTCTCCTCTCGTTCCACCCATCGAGCAGGGGGAGCTTCCTCATGAGCAGGGCCGCCTGGATGCTGTCGAGGCGCGAGTTGAATCCCTCCGTCACATGGGCGTGCTTTCCCTCCTCCCCGAAGGTCCTCAATTTCAAAGCATTGCGATAGATCTCCTCGGAGTCGGTGACCACGATGCCGCCGTCCCCGAAGCAGCCGAGGTTCTTGGTGGGGTAGAAGCTGAATGCCGCCACATCTCCCAGGCTTCCCACCTTTTTCCCTTTATAAAGGGCGCCGTGGGCCTGGCAGGCGTCTTCCATGACCCTCACTCCGTGCCGGGCGCAGACGTCGGCGATCTCATCCATGGGCGTCGCGTGACCGTAGAGGTGCACGGGTATGCAGACTTTCACGTCCTTGTGTGCATTCAGGGCATTATCGAGACTCTGGGGGTCCATATTGAATGTCTCCGCCGAGATGTCACAGAAGACGGGCATGATCCCTTGAGCGGACAGGGCCATGGTGGTGGCAACATAAGTGTGGGGAACGGTGATGATCTTATCCGCAGGGGTGAGGCCAAGGGCGATCCCGGCGATCCTCACCGCATCCGTGCCGTTGCCCACGCCCACCGCATATTTAACGCCGATATAGGAGGCGAAGGCCTCTTCGAGGGCCCTCACATGGGCACCGAGGATGAATTCACCGCCGGATATGACGTCTTCGAAGATCCTGACCAGATCAGGCTTGATCTCCTGATGGTCCCGCTGAAGATTAAAAATATTTACCTTCACGCCCGCTCCTTTCGTTCGAATGAGACGACGTACTATACCACACAAGGTCCGGCCTGTTCCAGTTTTGTTGGTGGTCATTGATGATGGGGAGCGCGAGGCAGGTTCTAATGTCGTGCGGACCAAAGCCTCGACTCGACCGCGGCTTCGAGGGAATCACAGTAAGCAGGCACCGCGAGAACGGCAATTTTTTTGAACCCTTAAAGGGAGAGTGACCAACGTTCTATGCGAATGTCAGGTCTCAGGCAATGCCTCAGGCGGAAGGGGCACCTGATGGGCCCTTGGGGCCAGGTGGGCCTTCCCTGTCCGTCCCACGCGGTACATTAAAGGGTCTGTATTATCGAAGTAACGGTGACTTCAAGTACTCGTGTGAGAAATGAAAATTTGCTTTTCATCATATCAAATTCAGACCCCGATTTGATGAATCGTGCGGTGCCTTCAAGAAGGTATCCCGTGCCGGGACCCATGCGACCGTCCACTTCCTTGGTTCCGATAGTGAGCAAGGCTTTGTTATTCTTCAGCGTTTTCCCTTCGGTCTTCCTCATTTTCCACGCGGGAATGAAGAGCCTTCCATCGTCCGGTATTACAAGGTAGCTATTCCAGGTGTTTACCACATGGGCTTCACCATCGGAACAGGAAGCGGAGGAGTTGTTCCGGAATAGATTAAGAAACAGGTCTCTCCGTTGGTTGTATGATCAGGTACACAATGATTTTTCAGAGGAGAAGAAGGGGGCAATAACCGAATGGATTAAATCCATATGACCTTTCAGACCCATGGAACCCCCGGCAGAGCGTCGGGGGCTTTCCACGTGAGTTGACAGGG
The DNA here is from genome assembly GCA_036504895.1 of Syntrophorhabdaceae bacterium. Lineage (NCBI taxonomy): Bacteria > Pseudomonadati > Thermodesulfobacteriota > Syntrophorhabdia > Syntrophorhabdales > Syntrophorhabdaceae > Syntrophorhabdaceae bacterium. The sequence continues at coordinate 26,530 of DASXUJ010000077.1, read as the reverse complement.
GTGCCCGATCACGCTGAAAACGAGCTCCGCCCTTATCCCTTCTTCATACCCGCCTTAAACATGTCTTTCATCTGTTGCTCCATCATGGGCGGCATATCGGGATGTTTTTCTTTGGCGTGGACCTTGCCTGCCGCCATAAGTTTGTTTACGGCCTCATCGTCATTCGGGGCATCGACCTTAACTTCGTAATTGCACGGTGCAGGACACTTAAAGGAATACTCCATGACTTTTGCCTCCTCTTACATCGAGTGTACATCATGGGATGGGCCCTGTAATCCGCCCTCCTCCTTGATTCCTAAGCACAGAAGAAGGGGCTGTCAAGCAAGCCGCTTTCCGGGAAAGCGGTGGTCCATTAGCTTGTAGAAGAAACCAGGAAGGAGAGGAGGGGCGCAATAAGTGCAAATGGGGGTCGGATTCGGCCCCTCTCCTGTTAACGAGGAGGCATGAGGATGTGTCGCACTGGTCAACTGCAGCCTGACTGAACCCGAACGGATCTTCTCCGAACGCCTTGTCGGCTTTAAGATGTCCTATCTCCCATTACGAAGAATCAAATAAATCGAGAAAAAGTGCATTATGCTTCCGGCTATGACGAAGAGATGCCACGTGAAGTGTGTCCACTTGATCTTTTTCATGGCATAGAATGCCGTTCCAATCAGGTAAAAAGATCCTCCGATAAGCAATAAGTACCAGCTGATGTTGCTGCCGCTGACAGTCATCAGATTCGTTTTCACCGAGGGATATGCAAAAATAATAATCAGTCCCATCATAATATATGAGATAGCAGAGAGTTTGCGCATCCTCGAACCGAATACTGCGTAGAATGTAATGCCGATTGCGGCCAATCCCCATATCAAGCCGAATATTGTCCATCCCAATGCACCGTGCAAAATTGTAAGACAATATGCGGTATATGTACCTGCTATCAGCGAATATATCGACGTGTGATCGAAAATACCAAATACCTGTTTTGCCACCCTGTTTGTCAACGCATGGTACAATGTTGATGCCATGTAAAGAATAATCATTGATGCGCCAAAGATGGTAAAACCGACGATATATGAAGTTCTATACTCTATCGGCGCATACCTCTCGGCTCGTATGATAAGAAAAATGAGACCGGCGATGGAAAGTCCCGTTCCTATGCCGTGTGTAATGGCACTGGCTATTTCTTCACCAAGGGCATAATCGGTTCTTATCGAATCACTTGACATAAAGACTCCTATTTCCTTCTCCCGGCCTTCATTCTTCCCTTCTTCAGTATTCCGTCTTTGCTTTGCCCGGGCAATGGGCTTCCCTGCCTCACCTGAAGGTTATCTTCGGCGGTTTTCTGCCTGCCAGAAGGCGGTATTTCACGGCGGGATAGCCGAGCATCATGGGGTAGTGGTGGGGGTGGTCTTCCGGAATGCCTGCTGCATTCTTAAGGGCAGGCGATGAAAGGAGGGCCCTTTGGAGGAGGCCGGCCCAGCAGGTCCCCAGGCCTTTCGCGGGGGCCAGGAGGTCGAGGTAGGAGAGGGCCAGGGTGAGGTCCACCATGCCGTTCATAGCGATTTTCGGCGCCGAGGCTGCGATCAGCACGGGTGCGTTTCTCAGTATCGAGTCCTTGCCGCTGTCCCATGACTTCACGATCATGGGGAGGTAAGGAGCGGAGAGGGTAAGCTGGGAATCCGTATTCAAGGCCTCCCGAAGCCATTCGGCGGCGAGGCGGGCGATTTCGTGGATCTGGGCCCTGTCGGTCAGGACCTGCCACTCCACGAGCTGGGTGTTTCCCCCTGTGGGCGCATAACGGGCCGCTTCGATCAGCTCCCGGATCGCCGCTTTTTCCACGGGCCGGTCTTTATAAAGGCGGATAGAACGCCGGGAACGAAGGAACTGCACAGCCTGGGCCTCATTGATCAAAAGGTCTTCATTTATGGGAGGACACCCGGCGAGAGGGATCTTCTCGTGCCTCAACGCCCCATGGGGGCACACCGCCACGCAATGACCGCACCGCGTACACGCGCTCTCCCCCCAGGAAACCATAGCAGGATAACCATTTTCAGTTTCCATACTGATAATCCCCCCGGGGCAGGTCCACGCACAAATCCCATCCTTCTTACACTTCTCTTCATCGATGATAAGAAAACCCATATCTATACCTCTGAATTTATTAAGTCGCGACTCTTATGTCGTTAAGACTATACGCTCCTGGTTTTCGCTCCGGGCTGTTACTATCGACTATCGACTATTTTAGTCCCTATTGTTGCCGAAAGTCTTCATTGCCCATTCTACGCGGCTTTCGGGTGAGGAAAATATCTCTGAAGGGGCACGGTCTATCAGGTTGAGGCGGCTCTTGAGGCCTGTCCCGTTGGCAACCTGGATCTGCAGTCCCGGACGGGCGTTCATCTCGAGCATGAGGGGGCCTTCCGATATATCAATCACGAGGTCCACGCCCAGATAGCCGAGACCGGTCATATCGCTGCCTTTCGCCGCGGTGAGGAGCATCTCCTTCCAACCGGGTATGCGAATGCCTGCGATAGGATTGCCGGTGTCCGGGTGAACGGTCACTACTTCCGAACCGTGCACTGCCGAAAGAGTCTCGCCCCTCGCCATATCGATACCCGCGCCAAGAGCGCCCCGGTGGATATTGGCCTTTCCGTCGGATGCCTGTGTGGGGAGACGGACCATGGCCATGGCGGGTACGCCGCGGTATGCGATAATGCGTATATCGGGTACCCCTTCATAGGTAACGGCGGCAAACAGAGGATCGGGGTGGACCAGGGCCTCCATGATAGCCTTGTCTTCAAGGCCTTCAAGGGAATAGATACCGGCGAGGATGTCGAAAATATGGTAAAGGAAGTCATCCTTTGAAATGACTGCCCCGCTTTGTTTGATGAACCCCTCCCCGTTTCGGTCTGTAATGAGCACGATACCGCTCCCTCCGGAACCGCGCGCAGGTTTCAGGGCAAAAGAGCGGTGGTCTCCCAGGGCTTGCTCGAAATTGTTGATTTCGCCATGGTTCTCTATCACGAGGTACAACTGTGGAGTAGGGATCGAAAACTCCGCGGCGAGACGCTTGGTGATAATCTTATCGTCCACCATAGGGAAAGAGGAGCGGGCATTTTGTGCCATTATATATTCGGCATTCCGGCTGTTCATGCCGAGGATGCCCATCTGCCTGAGCCATTTTATGGCGCCGGGACCGTTCATCTCTGGTTAAGCGCCCGGAAGCGCAGGATCTCCGAAAGGCGGTAGCCCGTGTAGCGGCCGATCAATATCTGCAGAGCCGCAAGCACGAGAAGGAGTTCCGGGTAGACGAAGAAGGTGAGCTGAAGGGTTTCGAGGTGGAGGATCAGGTGGGTTATGGCCGCAACGGCCGCACTCCCGACCGCACTTTTGAGCCCCTCCCGCGCTCCTGACTCCTCGACGATCACGTAAAAACGCTCGATCATCATGGTGAGGATGACGAAAGGCAGGAGACCCACGGACATAAGCTCCCGCACGTCGAGCTTATAGCCCACCACGGCGAGAAAGGCGAAGCACCCTATCACTACCGTGAGGACCACGGAAAGACGGGGCACGAGAAGAAGGTGGAGTTTGTCGAGGAGCAGGCGCAGTACGTAGCCTATCAGGATTACCCCTGTGAAAATCGCAAGCCCGTATCCGAGACCCGTGCTTCGGAAGGCAAGGGCCATCAGGACCGGCATGAAAATGCCGAAAGTGGGAAAGCCGATGATATTTCTGAGGATACAGACCATAAGTGCGCCTATAGGCACGAGTAAGAGTATCCGGAACGTCGCCTGAAACTCGGGAGGCAGGGAAAAGAGAGACCACCGGTTAAGGATCCTGTCCGGGGTGCGGAGCCGGTCGAAATAGGCAATCCATTGACTCACGATCTGGGGGCTCAGGTTGTAGCGTATTTCCGGAGCACTCGCCCTGGAAACGGTCAAGGGGGGGTTGTCGCCGGCGGTCAGAGGAAGGAATGATACGGAGCTGTCGTATATTGCCCCCGTATCCGGATGTACATGTACCCATCGGGTGCCAGCCCATACCACAATCCAGTTGATAGGCGTCCGGAAGACGCCTTCCGTGAGGAGAAGGCCGTTTTGAAGCCGCGCGGCCAAATCCGAAGCCCTGAATAACCCGAGTAAAGCCCTTGTGGCGCCATGGCGGGAGACCAGAAATGCCCATGCCGAAAGATCCTTGGGATCGGGCTGGGAGCCGCGCCAGGTACCTGAGGCGGACTCGCATATTGCCCTGAGCCGATCCTCCGTTGGGAGGCGGGACCAGAGGGCTGCCAGGCGGATGGCGAGTTCGCGGTCACTTTCGGAGAAAGAGGGAGGATATTCTCCGGGGTCCATGCTCCTTACCCTGAAAGTTCTCAGAGGTCTTACGAGAATCGACGCCCTGTAATTGACGAGAGTTCCTGTGGAACCCGTATTTCCCGACCATATTCCTATCTGGTCCTGGCCCTCGCGAAGGAGATTGAAAGTGAGGTTTCCGGAAACAATGCGCTCCTCCGTCACGGCAATGGTCCCCCGGCTGGCGGGAAGGCCCATCTTTAGGGAGACACCCTTTTCGTTCCCTTTGAGGATTGCTTCTATGGAAAGCTGCCATACTTTGATCGAGGCTGCAGGGACAAGAGGATAGCCGAGGTGGACTACCCTATAGACAATGAGCACCGCGGCAATGACTACAAGAAGGGCCGCCACCAGAACCGCGGGGTGTCTTTTCACTGGGCGGCGACCCCGGCACAACTGGGCTTCAGGATATTGACGCAGACGCAGTCGACCACATAACCCCTTTCCAGAATGTTTCGCCCGATGATCATGGGATATTTCATTCCCGAGCGGTCTATGAGGTTGACCCGGGCACGGACCACTTTGGGTCCCACGCAGATATCCATCTCAACCACAGGCCTGCGCTGCTGGCCCGAGGCTGACCTGACGCTTTCCACCCCGACCAGGGGGAGACTAATCTGCATGCCTCCATGTTTTCCGGGCAATTTGAAATCGGCGATACCGTCGGTCACCGTAAGCTCACGGGCATCAAGGGAGGTTGTGGCCGCACCCGTATCGATACGTGCAGGAACCCTGGTTCCCCAAGGCAGCAGGATTACATCTTCGGCCAGGCCGATCGGTATTTTCTCCTGAGCCTGGTTTTGAGTTTGCCCGTCAGCCATATTTCCTCCGAAGAGAATGAATAGAATCAAAAACAGCAATTCCGGGAACAGAAATCTGGTACCTTTCATGACAAAAATTATACCAGATTTGCAGGGAAATCGCCATGCCCGGGGATAGAAGCTATCCGAAGGGCAGGGGCATTCCTCTAAAGCAGCCGGTAGGGAGAGGCCCTGTTTACCCATTCGCTTCCAGGATAGTCAGACAGCAGCTTTTCATATGCTCTTTTCAGAAATTGCGGATCGTGGCTCCCTTTAAAGCCTGCAACCCCCTGGAGATAGGCCGCTTCGGGCGCAGCGCCGCTCTTTGGGAAGGAGAAGAGCACCTTCTCGAGAATAGGAAGGGCCTCGGGAAAGCGATCGGAGTCGAAGAAGACCTTCGCCATACCGAGAAGGAGGGAAGGGATCAACTCGTCAGGGGGAAGAAATCCCACACTCCGCATGTGCTCCCTGCCTTCCTGGTCAATGACTATCATCGTGGGTGTCCACTTCACGTTGAAATCCGCCGCAAAGGGCTGTGCATCAAAACGGAGCTTCAATGGCACAAAATTTCTGCTGATAAACTCCGACACCTCTTCATTCGGATACGTAACCGCATCCATCTGCTGACAGCCTATTCATTCGGGATTGAAGAACTCAAGAAATACAGGTCTCTTTTCAATCCGGGCCTTTTCGAGCGCCCCTTTCATATCGGTTTCCCATGCTATTCCCATAGAACCTCCTTTTATTGCTCGTATATGGCAGGTGTATGATTAAATATATGCACTGCAGGAGCGAAGGGAAAGGAAAAAAAGATGAATGGGCAGGACCGATTTCGATCCTGCCCATTAGGGGGGTTATATTGAGGTGCGGGCTCACCTCAATCCTGGATTGCGTGATTTAGCGGTCCTGGGATAGGGACTTTCGCAAGGATGGCAGAGTGCGTAAGAACACTGTACCCCAGACGACCGTATATGGACATACAGTACCCCAGCTAAATTGGAATGTCAATAGTTTTCTAATAAATTTAGTTATCTGTCAGGTAACCTGCGCCCGATCCTTTTACCAAGAAAACCGTTCAATTTCGGAGATATCGGAGGAGATAACAGAAGCAGGCGCCTACGGGGCGGACAGATCAACCCGTATACAGTGTGAGAATGAGGAATTTAAGACGCAAAAATAACACCGCGAACGCCCATGGCATCCACGTTGTGAGGGTAAAGGGGCGTCAAAAAGCGGACCCGGAACGTTCCGGGTCCGCTCGAAGTTACGCTTTCACCACGTTTGCGGCCGCGGGTCCTTTCGGACCGTCCACGACATCAAAACTCACCTTATCGCCTTCTGCGAGAGATTTGAAACCGCTGTCCTTAATTGCCGAGTAATGGACAAACACGTCGGTGCCGTTGTCCTGAGTGATGAAACCGAAACCTTTTGCATCGTTAAACCATTTTACTGTTCCTTGAGCCATTATACATACCTCTTTTTTAATATTTTGAAGCGTACGGAGTATTGCTGCGAAGACAGAAGAAGGACAAATGGGGCAATATTTAATACTGTTGCTGCTGACTCACGAGACTTCACACTATATTATGTCACAAGTTTTCGGCAAATGCAACAATTTGATTTTTGCGGAAGGGTGAAGGTGAACGAGGGCTCGAAAACCCTGCTCATGCCCTGAAGGCATGGCCTTATTTTTGTTGCCTATCCCCATTTCCTCCAAGGGCTGATAACCATCTCCTCTTTTTTGTGGGAATGTCGCGCGGAAACCGTCCTTGCGATTAATCTGGCACTTCAAATTATATATGTAAATCAGCCGCAGAAGACGAATAGACGGAGCAGGCCCCTTACCGGTTGAAGTGAAAAAAGCCGGGCATGGAAAGCGCCGATGAGTTATAATGGGACATGAAGAAAGTGAAGGCAAGGGAGCCCCAGGTACCCGTCGAGCGTTACGATACGATCCGTAAGTACCTGTGCAGCCTCCTCGAAGAGCAGACCATGTCTTCCAAGGAGATCTCGGCAACAGTAAGGATCCCCGAGAGAGATGTATACGATCACCTGGAGCACGTGAGGAAGACCCTCCATAAGACGGGGCAGCACCTCCACGTGGAGCCCGCCAGGTGTGAAAAATGCGGCTTCGTCTTCCAGAAGAGGGAGAGGCTCTCCAAGCCGGGTAAATGCCCTCTCTGTCATAATCAGCTCATCCTCCCGCCTTTATTCTCCATCCATAAAGGAAAGGATTAAGAGCCTTTATCTGTTCGTGGTTTTTCTTATCCACGCCGCACCTCGCCCTGCACCGATCCGGACTGATAATCCTTTACATCCACCGTTTACTCTGTTTATAATTGCCTGAAATTCTACATTTCAGGGATTGTTTTCCCTGGATCTCGAGGTGCATATCATGATTACCGGCATAGGAAGCCTTCCCTTCACGGATATCGACGAGGCCCTGGATCTCATATTCTCCACCTGCAAAGAGATACCTTTCTGGCCCCAACTGCCCAGAAGGTCCTTGCTCGAAAACATGTACACCACCTTTCTCGACGGCATTCCGTGCATCGCCGTGGACGAGTCGAAAGGCAGCGTCTATATGGACACGAAGAAGACCGAAGGGATCGAGGAATTTTACGAGAACTACTACGCGGACAAGTACGAAGCCTTTGCTCTTTCACCGGCGTCGGCCCCCGCCTTTTACCGTTTTCTTGAAAGGCTGGGAGAGGTAAAGTCCGGTGCGAAATACATCAAGGGCCAGCTCACGGGCCCCTTCAGCATGGGACTCGGTCTTCCCGACGAGGAAGGCAAGCCGGTGATCTACAACTTCGCCTATTTCGACATCATAAAGAAAGGCCTTCACATGAAGGCCAAATGGATGATCGATAAATTGCGGAAAGAGGCCCCGGGAAAAGACCTGATCATCTTTTTTGACGAGCCCTACATGGTCTCCTTCGGCTCGGCCTATGTCTCCATTTCCAAGGAAGAAGCGATCACCCTCTTCGATGAGGTGACGGGAGGGCTCGATGCGAAAAGGGGCGTCCACTGCTGCGGCAATACGGACTGGTCGGTGCTTTTCAGGACGGGCATCGATATCGTAAATTATGATGCCTTCAGCTTTCTCGACACGATCTTCTATTTCAGGGAAGACCTGCTCAATTTCCTGGGCCGGGGCGGATTGATAAGCCCGGGAATAATCCCTTCTTCCGAGAAAGTCCTTGAGGTCTCCATGGAGGATGTAAGGGACCTTTGGGGCGCCTTTAAATCCCAGATGGAAAAGATCGGAATAGATGCGGAGAAGAAAGAATGGCTTTTTACCACGAGCTGCGGTCTCGGGAGCCTCGGGACGGCAGAAACAGACCGCGCAATGAAGCTCCTCAAGGAGCTGGCTACGGGCTTTTGAGCCCTTCTTTGCAGCATCTCCAATCAGGCTATGGTTACGCCTCGCCGGGTAGGCGCCGAAACCGGCGAAAAGGCATATTTTTCGGGCCTTCTCCCCTGCCGGAATATTTGACTTTTTGATTCCTTACCGTTAAGATTAATATATGTTTGAAGACGCCATTCGGAAATATGGCTTCATCGTTCTTTTGGCGGCCTTATTTTTCCAGATGGTCTTTTCGGAGGGGGGCGTCTTTGGATACATTATGCTCCGCAAGGACATGAGAGCTACCGATGTCTCCATTGCGTCTCTGGAGAAGGAAAACAAGACTCTCACCGCCGAAATCGATAAGCTGCAGAAGGACGACCAGTATCTTGAATATGTGGTGCGGACCAGATACGGCTTTGTGCGGGAAGGGGAAAAACTTTACAGGATAGAAAAATGAGGTATGAAGGCTCAATATACAGGCCGCCCAGCGAGGCGGAAAGTCTTATTCTCCAGGTGACCATCGGCTGCTCCCATAACAAGTGCACCTTCTGCGGCTCTTTTAAAGAAAAGAAGTTCAGGGTAAGGTCCCTCGAAGAGGTGAAGGAAGACCTGGAAGAAGCGAAGCAGTATGCCCGTTACGTCAAGAAGGTTTTCATTGCCGACGGCGATGCCCTCATAATCCCGCAAAAAAGACTCATTCCCATAGTCGAATCCGTCAGGGAAGCCTTTCCGAAGCTCGAAAGAATAGGCGTATACGGCAACACGAAGAGCATTCTGAAGAAATCGGTAGAGGAACTGAGGGCACTTAAGGACCTTGGCATCGGGATTATCTATCTCGGCGTCGAATCGGGCGACCAGGTCGTCCTCGACCGCGTCTGCAAGGGCACAGTCCTCGATAAGACTGCGGAGGCAGCGAAAAGAGTGAAAGATGCGGGTATTATCCTTTCCGTAACCGTGCTCCTCGGTCTCGGCGGCGTGGAAAGAAGTGCTATCCATGCAACGGAGACGGGCAAGTTTTTAAGCCGCATCGATCCCGATTATGCAGGGGCATTGAGCGTGATTGTGGTGCCCGGCACCGTGCTCGACGAAGAAGTGCGCCGGGGGGACTTCAAGGTGCCCGACCCCTACCAGCTCCTCGAAGAGCTTTATCTCATGATAGAGAATACGCACGTAACCCACATGTTTTTCGCTTCCAACCATGCATCGAACTACCTCCCTGTCAAGGCGTGGCTGCCCGAGGAAAAGGAAAAGACTTTGAAGGCCATTAGAAAGGTCCTCGACACACGGGACCCTTCCCAGTTGAGACCCGAGTTTCTGAGGGCCCTTTAAAATGGATAGATCCGGGACATCCTCGAAGGGAGAGGAGATTTCCGTAGTCGATGTGCCCATAAGAGTGAGGTACGCGGATACGGACAAGATGGGGGTCGTCTATTACGGCAACTATCCGGTTTTTTTCGAAGTGGCGAGAAGCGAGTTTATGAGGGCGAAGGGGATCACCTACCGGGAATTTGAGGACATGGGCTATTATCTCATGGTGGTGGGCCTCGATGCGAAATATCACAGCAACGCGGAATATGACGATCTCATTGTCGTGAAGACGAGCATGCCCGAGCTGAAATCGAGGGGCCTTACATTTCATTATGCCGTATATAAGGACGGGACCCTTCTCGTCGAGGGCAGCACGAAGCATATCTGTGTAAACACAGAAAAAAAGGTTGTTGCCATCCCGCCCGATTTTTTCAAAGTCCTGAAAGATGTCCGGACCCCGTAATGTCCTGATCATAAGACTGAGCTCATTGGGAGATGTCCTCATGAGCATGCCTGCGGTGAAGGCCCTGAAGGAGCAGTATCCGGCGATACGCATCTCGTGGCTCGTGGAGGGCTCCGTGGGCGAGCTGCTCGCGCACCAGCCTTTTATCGACAGGGTGATACGCTTCCCCAGGAGTGCCGCCACCGGGGCATTGAGACGGGGCAACATCGGTCTTGCCCGGCGGGAGATGGGAAGGTTTCTCAAGGCCCTGAGGGAAGACAGGCACGATGCGATCGTCGATTTCCACGGCATCATCAAGAGCGCACTCTTCGGCCTTTATGCCCATGGGCGTCGCATAGGCTTCGGAAAGATGTACGCCAAGGAGAAGAGCCACCTTTTTTACCACGAAACAGTAGAGGGCCGGGAGAAGAGGCTCCACAAGGTGGAGAGGAATATGCTCCTGCCCCGCCACATCGGTCTCGCGGGGGATATCCCGCCCCTCGCCCTCGTGGCCCCGCCGGATGCGATCGCCTACGTAAGCCGTTTCCTCGAGGGAGAGGAGATAAGGCCGCCCCTCTTTGCGTTAAACCCTTTTTCGAGCAAGGGGAGCGCCTTCAAACGATGGGATATCGCTCGCTACCGGGAGCTGATCCGGCGCATCCGGGTCAACGACCTCGCCAGAATCGTGATTCTCTGGGGGCCCGGTGAAGAGGAAGAGGCCGGGGCGCTCCAAGAGGAGTCAGGAGAGGGTGTATTTCTTGCCTGTCCCACGAACGTGCCCCAGCTGCTTGCGCTTCTTCAGAAGACCGATATGTACATCGGCGGAGATACGGGGGTCATGCACCTTGCCGCCTTCGCGGGGACCCCGGTGGTCGCCATCTTCGGCCCCACCGACGTGCTTGTAAACGGACCCTACAGCGCGAAAAGCACGGTCATACGAAAAGACCTCCCCTGCAGCCCTTGCAAGAACAAGGATTGCCGGGAAAGGAGTTGTCTCGACGGCATATCCGTGGATGAAGTCTATAATGCGGTTTCAGCCATGAAAGAAAAGACAGGGAGCACATGATGCGCGTACTTTTTATCTATCCGAACCTGAATGCCCAGATCGGCTTCAATTACGGGATATCCTATATCTCCGGAAAACTGAAGGCCCACGGCATCGCCACAGGGCTTCTCAACGTGAACGACCAGACCGGCTATCCCCTCGATTTTGAGAGGATCAAAGGGGACGTGCTCCGGTTCAATCCGGACTTCATCGGTCTTTCCGTGCTCACCACCCAGTATAAATATGCCCTTCAGATCGCGGAACATATCAAAACCTATTTCCATGGACCTATCATATTCGGCGGCATCCATCCCACTATGGACCCGAAAGGGGTACTCGCCGAGAAAGCCGTCGATTACATCTGCATAGGTGAAGGAGAGGATGCGCTTCTCGAGCTTATCGAGAAGGGAAGCCCCGAGGGCATTCTGAATATAGGGTACAAGAAGGATGGCGAGCTTATCATCGGCCCCTTAAGGCCCTTTAAGGACATCGCCCATATGCCCTTTAAAGATTACGACATCTTCGATTTCCAGCGGATGATCGACGCCAAGGACGGGTGGGTCGGTCTCACCGCGTCGAGAGGATGTCCCTTCAGGTGCACCTATTGCCTCAATCATAAGATCATGGCCCTTTACAAGAAAGACGGCCATCTGCCGAAGACCTACCTGAGGCGCCACACGGTCGATGAAGTGATCGGGGAGATCGAGTACCTCCTCGGCCGCTATGAGCGAATAAAGATGTTCATCTTCGACGACGACATCTTTACCTTCGATAAGGCATGGCTGCATGAATTTTCCGTGCGTTACAGGAAGACTACCCCAATAGGGTTCGTGTGCAATGCCCACGCCCGTGTATTCGATGCCGGCATGGCGCGGGACCTGAAAGAGGCGGGTTGCAGGATCGTAAAATTCGGTCTTGAAAGCGGGAGCGACAGGATACGGCGCGACGTGCTCAACCGGTATATGACCAACGAGGACATTGCACGGGCCTTTGCCGTGAGCCATGAGTTCGGTCTCCATACCTCCTCCTTCGTCATGATAGGGATGCCCCATGAGAAGAGAGAGGACGTGATGGAGACCATAAAGCTCCTCGCCCGGATACAGCCGGGCCGCTTCCGGTGGACCCTCTTTTTCCCTTTTATCGGCACGAAAGCCTATGATATCGCGAAAGAAGCGGGAATGATCGACTTCGGCAAGATGAAGAGCCTCGACAACTTTACCGATGAGACGTGCATGATACTGGGAGAGGACGTAGACCTCCTCATCGACAAGCTGAAGGCCCTGATCTGTCTTTTTGTAAATGGATATGCCGATATGGACGGCGAGGGGAGATACCTCGATCTCGTGAAAAGAGCGGAATCCCTGTCACGGGAGCAATGGAATAGAGAAAAGGACGGGATAGTTAAAGCCACGTCGGAGATCGATTCGGCGATGGAAAAATCGGGAAAGCCCTTCTATCGAATAAAATATAATGCCTTTATGAGCGTGAGAAGTGACTGGACGGACGATAGTATATCTTCCTAACTGGGTAGGCGACATGGTGATGGCGACGCCCTTCCTCCAGTCGCTGAGGCAGACGGTGACCGGAGAGGTCTGGTGCATCGGCAAGACCAATGCCATGCACATCTATCACGGCCTCGAGCTTTTCGACCGATTCGTGCCCTATGACCGGAAGGGCTTTATCCCCTTTCTCGACGCGGTAGGGGCTCTTAAAAATTTCCGTTTTGATCTGGGCGTGACCCTGTCCCATTCCTTCCGCTCCGCCCTCCTCTTCTACGGCGCCCATGTGAGGGAGAGGATCGGTTACAGCCGTAATAAACGGGGCTTTATGCTTACCCGTCACGTTCCCGAAGGGGAAGGGCTCGATCCCACAGTGGAGCATTATCTGAAGATCATAGATCTTCTCGGGGGCAGGAGGGTTGCGGACGCCCCCGTCCTTGCGGTGACCGAAGACGAAGAGAGCAGGTTCGACCATGGCCATATGGATATCGCCGGACCTTATGCAGTCTTTATCACAGGCGCCCAGTACGGGCCTTCGAAGCGGTGGCCGGACACCCATTTTTCCGTGCTTGCCGATATGCTTGCGGAGAATCTCGATATGAAGGTCTATCTTCTTCCGGGAAAAGGGGAGGAAAAGACGGCTCACGGGATTGCGGAAGGGGCAAAGCACAAAGACCGGGTGATCGTGAAGTCCCTCGATATGAGAGACCTCAAGGTGTGTATCTCCAGGGCCTCCGTGGTCATAAGCAACGACACGGGCCCCCGCCACATCGCAGCCGGCCTCTCAGTGCCCCTGGTCGTGCTTCTCGGTCCCATGGACGAAATATATACGCGCTATCCGAGCCCGTTGACACGGCTGGCGATAAAAGATATTCCATGCAGACCGTGCAACCGGAAGAGCTGCGACAGAGACCATGAGTGCCTGAAGGGGATAAGCCCGAAAGAGGTGTTCACAAAAGTGGAGAGTGTCCTCTATGACCAGAGTGCCAAGAGAAGAGAAAAACGTAATCAGGCTGATTGAGGGATTCAAGGGAAAGAAGATCTGCGTGGTGGGCGACATCATCGCCGATGTCTACATCTTCGGCAAACCCTACAGGCTTTCGCGAGAAGCGCCCGTAGTAGTGGTGAAGCACGAGGAGGAGAAGGTCTATCCCGGCAGCGCGGGCAATACGATCAATAACCTTCTGGCCTTGGGCGCCGAGGTCTTTCCCCTGGGATTTATCGGAAGCGACGCGATAGGCGATAAACTCGTCGAATATTTCTGCAAATATCCGACCATCGATATGAAAGGGATCATCCGCCACAAGGGGGAGACGGTCAGTAAGACGCGCATCCTCGCGGGGGATACCCATACCTCGAAGCAGCAGGTCATACGGATCGACAAAGATGCGAACAAGCCGGTGAGCAAAAGGGAGAGAAGCCTTCTCATGGAAAAGCTCGCGGAGCTTGCGCCCCGGATGGACGGATTTGTCGTCTCCGATTACGGCCACGGGTTGATCGACCGGACGGTGACGCAATTTATGGCAAATATGTCGAAGAAGAAGGTAGTGATCGGCGACTCCCGCTACAATCTCAAAAGCTTCAGGGGTTTTACCCTTATCACCCCCAATGAGGCGGAAGCCCTGAGCCTGGCCTCGGCGAAAGACGGCGCCGATATCGAGGCAGTGGGTAAGAAGATCATGGACCTTATGGGTGTGACCGCACTCCTCATTACCCGGGGAAACAGGGGCATGAGCCTTTTCGAGGCCGACGGGTCGGTGCGCCACATTCCCATTTCCGGCTCCAATGACGTGACGGATGTGACCGGGGCAGGGGACACGGTCTGCGCCGCGGTAACCCTTTCCCTCGCAAGCGGCGGGAGCTTCTTCGATTCGTGCAGGATCGCGAATTTCGCGGCAGGTATCGTGGTGATGAAGCGGGGGACAGCTACGGTTACGGTGGATGAATTGAAAAGAGCAGTCTCTAGTCTCTAGTCGTTAGTAAGAAATGCAGTCGTTAGTCGATAGTCTCTAGTCGTTAGATAAAGAAAAAAAACAGATGGAGTGGGTTATGGGTGTGATTTTTGATGATCTTGCGGGGCTTCGGGGGATTGTTGAGGGGGAGAGAAAGAAAGGGCGGCGGGTTGTGTTCGGGAATGGGTGTTTTGATATTCTTCACGTGGGGCATGTCCGGTATCTTCAGGGGGCTAAGGACCTTGGAGACTTGCTTATTGTAGGGGTGAACGACGATGCGTCCGTTACCGGGCTGGGGAAGAGGAAGACGGTGGTTACCCCTGCGCGCGAACGGGCGGAGATCATCGCTGCTTTGGGGTGCGTCGATTACGTGGTCCTTTTCAGCGATCCGACCGTAGAGCGGCTTCTCCTTACTCTCAAACCGGATATCCATGCGAAAGGCACTGATTATACGGCGGAGACCGTGCCCGAGAGGGAGATCGTCCGGTCCTATGGCGGTGAGACTGCCATCGTGGGGGACCCTAAGGACCATTCTACGAGGGATATCATAAAAGTAATTAAAGAAATCAAGGAATAGCGGCGGCAGAAGACGGAAAATGGGGACGGGTACGGCTTCCTGAGATCACTGATCTTGTTTTCGCCGACGGTCCTTCCCTGTCCTGGCCAGGCTCTGTTCTATCTCGTTTTTTACATCGATCATTAAAGTATGACTTTCGCTGTCGTAATCGGTTGTTTTTATCTCGGCCACCCGCCTGAGGGCCCCTATCACCGCCTCGGTCTTCATGGTCTGTTCTTTGATGGCCTGAAGGGACGCGCGCCTGGCTTCGGGTGAATCGAGCCGCTCGCTTCTTCTGACCATGCCCCCTATGATGGTATTCGCATTAAGGAGGTAGTGAGACAGGGTGACCATAAGCTGGCGGAGCGTCTCCAGGGATATAGTCTTACGCTCATTTTCAAGCTCGGCAACCCTGAGCCGCTGCTTTTCCACCTCCACCCGGGCCGTAATATCCCTGCAAATACCGGCAGTCGCCCTATTTCCCTCATAGGTGATGAGCTTTACCTTATTCTCCGTGAAAAGCTGCCTCCCGTCTTTCGTGAGACGGAGGTATACGTACTGGTCCATGGCCCCTCCCGTAGTGATCCGCTGGTGGTATGCCTTCCACAGCTCATCTCTCGATGGGGGGGCGATGAAATCATTGAAAGGCCTGCCGATCGCCTCTTCCTGGGTGTAGCCGTGCATCTCCGCGAAAGCCCGGTTGGCAAAGACGAGAATACCTTTCACGTGAACAAAATACCCGTCGTTGATATCCTCTACCAGGACCCGGTATTTCGCTTCCGATTCGGCGAGCTCCCTGGTCCTCTCCTCGATCCTGCCTTCCAGCTCCTTTGCATGGGTCCGGATCAGCTCCTCGTGCAGGGACTGGTAATAATCGCTGAATTTCCTTATCGTGTACTCGAGACAGTCGTTGACCTTGGTGAGTGCGTCGAGGAGGTTTGGACCCTCCGTCTCGGAAAAGAGTACAGGTAGGAGCACCGTCCTGAATGCCTCGAAGGCGGCCTGAATTTCGGAGAGAGCGAATCCTCCCTCGAGGCGCAATGTGGCGATCCTCTCAATCAGGGCGTCGATGCGGGAGAAGTCACGGTTCGCCAGGGCAATGAAATTTGCGTCGAATGCCTCTGTTACCGTGATTACCAACTCATCTACAGGTCTCTCCCGATAGCGGTCACTCACCTGGTTGTGGAGACGGCCGACCCATTCGGCGATGAGATCATCGCGGTGAGAGAGAAGCACGTCACGAAGCGACATAGTATCATCCTATGGCGGAACAGACGAAAGGTCAACCGCAAAGGCTGACGGTGCGGTTGGGGAAGGGAAAATTGTCGAATAAAGGGCCTTTTATCGTGACTGTTTCGACTATTTTGTCGGCACCCAAAGCGAAGGGCATGGGAAAATAGAAGGAATTCAGGGTCTTATGCAATCCTAATCCATGGTATGTTTCTTGCTCTCTAATGCAGGGGAAGCGAAAAGGACGTGAATGGCGCCCGGGAGGTAAAGATGAAGAAAGTTTCGATGGTTCTCATTATGGTGATCATGGCGGTTTCTCTCGTCACCTCTATTTCATACGCGAGAGGCGGCGGCCACGGCGGAGGCGGTCATAACGGCGGCGGCCACAGCGGCTCGGGTCATGTCGCATTTAACGGCGGCGGCCATGGCGGCGGTTACTCCGGTGGATATCATGGAGGCTATAATGGCGGCTACCATGGGGGCTACGCCGGCGGGTATGGCGGTTATCGCAACGCATACCATGGCGGATATTATGGTCATAGAGGTTATTACGGCTATTACGGCGGTCCGCGATACTACTCGTACGGGTATGGGGCGTTATGGATCCCGGGCTACTGGACTGAAGTATGCGACGGCTGGGGATGCAGGTCGGTCTGGATACCAGGCTATTATAGATAACTCATATCAGAACGAATCTGGCTTTCATCGGGAGGGAGGGATCGATCGATCTTTCTTCTTCCCTCCCCTTCATCGTAAAAGTTAAAATCTTCCAAAAACCCCGTCATAACTGCGAAAAGTATCGATATCTCTTCAATAAAATTCACGATCAAAAAGATTCCTGTAACTTTTTCTTGACTTTATTCATTGTAACCAGTTAATGTGGTTACAAATAAGAGGCGAGAGATGGGACGCAGACAGGATCATCCGAAGTATAAAGAATTCAGATTCGACGCGGGAAGTCTGGCGCTCAATTACGTTGCCACGGTCCGTCATCGCGGTTCGGAGCCGAGGGACCTGCTGGCAACACCCGAGGCCCTCTCCGAATGGCTGGTGCTGGCAGGGGTCAACAGGTCGCCGATCCATCCTTCCCCTGAAGAATACCGTAATGCCCTGCTCCTCAGGGAGGCGATCCATGACGCCGCCAATGCAACGGCTCTCGGCATACCTCCTCTTTTTTCGGACATTGAAAGGATCAATCGCCATGCAGCACATCCCAATGCCGCGCCGCAACTCTCGAGTGGAAGCATTGTATGGGCCGCTCCCCGTCCCGTTGCCGCCGCTCTTGCCGATATTGCGAGAGATGCGGTCTTCGTAATCGGCGGCGGGGAAACAGACCGGCTCAGGATGTGTGACGAGAAGGGCTGCCGGATGCTCTTCTTCGACAGCTCGCCCGCCAACCGCCGCCGGTGGTGCTCCATGTCGATCTGCGGCAATCGGGAAAAGGTGGCGCTCCATCGCCAAAGGGGCCAGGAAGACTCCACAGTGTAAATATTCGCAAAAGATAAAGGTCTCACACAGGAGGGTGAACATTGAAGCTCAGGATCTCGCGTCTCTTCTTTTTTTCCGTTGCCTTACTCTTTCTTTTCAATGCTGCAACCTATGCCGCTCACGATGAAGTGCCTCGTGTCACCATTGAGGAGCTGAAGAAGATAATCGATACAAAAGCAGACGTGGTGATTCTGGACGTGCAATCGAAAGGCGTCTACGACAAGGGGCATATCAAGGGCGCCCTTTCCCTCCCATGGGTCGAAGAACTCACGGATAGTGCGGTGAAGCACCTCCCCCGCACTAAACCGATCGTTGCCTACTGCGACTGCGGGCCCGGGGAAACAGACAGCGCGGGCATGGCCGCTCAGCTCATCGATATGGGATTTACCGAGGTAAAAGTCTTGAAAGACCCCTCTATCAGGGGGTGGAAAAAGGCCGGACTCCCCATAGAATAACACTGAAAAAAAGGTGGCCGATCTGATGCATACCTACCGATCATTAACCGGACGAGCGCGTTGCGCCTGCACGGCGGTGTTTCTCATCCTTCTCCTGATCCCCGCGGTCCCCTCTGTCGCCGCGGAAGGAGAGGGTTATACAGGCTGGAAGGCCTGTGCCGGGTGTCACGACGGAATTGCCGGCACCTGGCAGACGAGCAGGCATGGAAAAGCCTTCGACAGCTTAAGAAAAACAAAGCAGGAGAACCTGCCCAAATGCGTCGTGTGTCACGTTACGGGATATGACCGGCCGGGTGGTTTCATCGACGAAGAGTTGACCCCGGAGCTGAGCGCCGTCCAGTGCGAAGCATGTCACGGGCCGGGCGCCGCCCATGCTGCGGAAGGGGGAAAAGCCAAGATCAGGAAATCTCCCCCCGTGGAAGTGTGCCGTCAGTGTCATACCCCCGGTCAGGACCCCAATTTCGACTATAGCAAGAAAATCCGGGGAATCCATGAGGCCGGCATAAAACTCAAGGGCGCGAAGAAATAGGAATTCGTCACACCATAGGAGGGATAAGGTAACCACCATGAACCGAAACTGGAAGTATTCTTTTGCACTAGGGGCACTCTTCTGCCTCTCCGCCATTATCGCCTTTCTCGCCTTCACGACCGGGTTGTATGCGGGTACGGGACTGACACTCACTCCCGCCCGGGTAGACCTGGGGCTGATCGACGAGGGGGTTCCGGCCACGGCGGTCTTTGTTGTCGAAAACAAAGGCCCTTCGGGGGTTGTGGTCCAGGGGGTCAAGACCAACTGAGCCTGCACTTCCAGTATGCTTGGCAAGCATACATTGGCTCCGAAAGAAAAGACCTCCCTCAAGCTCATATTCGACACCAAAGATTCACCAGGACCCTTTGAGAAAATCGCAACCATCACCACCTCGGCCCCTTCCATTGAAGAGCTGGAGGTTACCATGTCGGGAAAAGTCAGGGAGGCGCCGGCAGCAAAGATCAGGGTAACCCCCCGAAAGATAGAACTGGGCCCCGTGACGACGGGCTCCGTTCACAAGAAGGAATTAGCTATCCTCAACGAGGGAAGTCTCCCCCTTGAGATCAGAAAGATTTACGGCAAAGAAACATCAGCCGTTTATTTCGATGCGGAAAAAGAAGGTGAAATGAGTATCAAGCCCGGGGAAACCAAAAAGATCGAAATAGCCATCACTCCGGGAACCCGGGGCACTCAGGTTCAGGAGCTCATAATCATTGAATCGAACGGGAAAAACGCTACGAAAGGAGGGTATGTCATTATGGTCCGTTACCGCGGCAGTTGAGAGGACGCACTACTTTTTGCCTATCACATTGAAAGGAGGAGCCTAATGCACAGAAAACTTGTCGCACTCGCAGCACTTCTTGCCCTCCTGACGGTTCCCTTCGCCTCATTTGCGAAAGAAGCCGTGCAGGAATGGACGCTCGTCAATCCGGAAGGCGTGGTAAACATCCCGCCCATGAAGCTCACCGCCCATCCTTCAACCCTCGATGGCAAGACCATCGTGCTCCAGTGGAACGGGAAAACCAACGGCGACAATTTCATGGCCACCATAGAAAAGATGCTTACCCAGCAGTTCAAGAACATCAAGATCATTAAAGCGTGGGAGCTTGCCCCCGAGCTGAAGACGATCAGCCAGGGCCAGGCGGTCAGCCAGAAAATAGCGGACAAGATCGCCTCCATGAAACCCGATCTTGTCATATCCACCCAGGCCGACTGAGGCTCATGCACTGCATGGCTGGTGGTCGACCAGCTTAATCTCGAAAAGAAAGGTATTCCTACCGTCACAATAGCTACCACGGAACTCGTCGGTCTCGCCAAGAGCACCGCATTCAGCATGGGCGTTGCCGATATGCCCTTCGTCGTTGTCCCTCATCCCATGGGCGGCATCCCCATGGCGGAGATAACTCAGAAAGCAAAAGATGCGTATCCCTTAATCGTAAAGACCGCGACGGAGTGGAAGCCTTCGGCGACCATGCCGCCGCCCAAGGCAACCTATCCTGCCCCCACCTTCACCTTCAAGGGCACGGAATCTGCCATAAATGAGCTTTTCATTGAAAAAGGCTGGTCTCTCGGGCTGCCTGTAGTCCCTCCGACTCCTGAAAAAGTTGCGGCCATGCTCAAGGGGACCACGCGTAAGCCGGACGAGGTGCTCGGCCAGTTACGGCCGAGAATGAGCTCCCTTACGGTAGAGCTCGTGGCGGTCTCAGGCGTCATGGCCGGCTGCAAACCCGAGTATATGCCCGTATTGATCGCCATTGCCGAGGCAATGGTAGACCCCAAGACAAACTGGGGCGGCGTGGCGACGGCAACGGGATCGGTGGGCGCTCTGGTTATCGTGAACGGACCGATCATCAGGGAGCTTGGGATTGCGTCGGGCCAGGGTGCGGCGAGCCGTGGATGGCATGCCAACGCGTCTATCGGGTATGCCCTTAACCTGATGGCAATGATCCCCGGCGGCTCGAAACCGCCGCAACAGAAGAAGACTACCCTCGGCTCACCGACCGATTTTGTCGCCTGGATTTTCGGTGAAAATGAGGCGAAGGTGCCCAAAGGCTGGACCACCTATGCCGAGGACAGAGGATTCAAGAGGACGGACAGCGTGATAACCCTTATGGGTATATGGCCGGGCATCAATGCGGTCGATCTGTGGAGTGCGTCACCGGAGGAGCATTCCACCTGGTTCAGCCGCTCCGTCTCGCCACTCATGAGCGTCGGCGGCCCCTGTTTCTCAGTGCAGCTTACCCAGCCCCATATCATCGGTCTCGGTCCGGAGCATGCGGACCTCTACGTGAAGGCAGGCTGGACAAAAGATCAGGTCAGGAAAGCAATCTGGGAAAAGGCGCGCATCCCCTTCTCCTCCTGGGCGAAAGGGTGCCCCGAGCAGCAGGCCTTCCGTCAGAAGTTCGGACAGGTCACACCCGATACCCTGGTTCCTATCGTACTCAAACCGGAGTTTCTGCAGATTGTGATCGCAGGAGGCGCAGGGCAGCATTCCCACTATTTCGCGCCCTTCCTGAATGCAAGTCCGGTGAGCAAAGTAGTAAAGAAATAGGTGAGTGATTCGTGAGCGGGCAGGGGCTGATGCTTCTGCCCGCCCCACTTTTATTCCATTCACAATCGAATAATCTCCAAGGGGGATAATTATGAAACCACTTTTTCTGCTTCCGCTATGGGTCTTCCCGGGCCTGGTGACCGCCCTTTTTATCTTCACCTCTCCCGCAGGGGCAGCGCCGGGGACGCAATCTCAGGGGAAATGTGCGAAGTCTGCTCAGATAAGCATCTACAATCCCGCGGGCGTCCTCGAAGACAATACCTATGTCGATGAGATGCTCAAGAAAAGAATGGTCGAATCGGGAAAAACCAAACCGCTCCTCGCGGGCAATTTCCCCAAAACAAAAATAGAAGAAGTCTGCATCAAGGCAGACGCCGTGGCGGAGATCAACGATCTGTTTTACAAGCGAGGATGGTCCGACGGCCTGCCCCTGGTCCCCCCCACTGCCGAGCGCGTGAAGGCCATGCTCAAGGGCTCTGATCTTGACCCTGGATACGTGATCAGTAAAATAGATCCCGTAGGAGGCCAGGCGACGGTCGAGAAGATTGCGGTCAACGCGGTAATGGCAGGGTGCCGGCCTGAATATATGCCGGTCCTTCTCGCGGCGGTGGAAGCGGTCATGGACCCCGGCGTCAATCTCAGGGGTATGGCGACCACGACCAGTCCCGACGTGCCTCTGCTCATCGTGAACGGACCGATTGCGAAGCAATTGGATATCAACAGCGGAAGTAATGCACTTGGGCGTGGTTCGAGGGCCAATTCTTCCATAAGCCGTGCCCTCAACCTTATCATCCAGAACGTAGGGGGCAGTTGGGTCAACGTGACCGACATGTCCACCCTCGGCCAGGCCGCCGATTTCTCAAGCATGCTCGCGGAAAGCGACGAGAGCCCGTGGGAGCCGCTGCACGCGGACCTCGATTTTCCCAAAAACACGAATGTGGTGACCGTGGTCGGGGTCGAGCCCTATCACACCATCATGGGCCTCGGCCACAGTCCGGACGGCTTTATGCGCATTATCGCCGACCACCTGATCGCGTCGGACCGACCCTACCAGGCGACCATGGTATTGCTCATCACGAAAGACACGGCAAATATGATGGCCCGTAACGGCTGGACAAAGGATAAGATAAGAGACTATATCGACAAGAATGCACGGGCGCCCCTGGCAGTCATTAAAGAGAAGTTTCTCGATAACGGGACCGCAGCGGTCCTGGGAGGGATACCTTCATGGGTCAAAGAGACAAAAGACCTGAAAACAATGATCCCCGCGCCCTTCATCGGTCAACTGCACATTATAGTGGCAGGCGGCACAGGAGAAAAGAGCGCCCTCTTTCCCGGCTGGCTCGGTTCCAAATCAGCGAGCAGGAAAATACGATTGCCCTCCAATTGGGACGAGTTGCGGGAGGCCGCCCGCTGATCATGCAGGCCGGAGGAAATTAAGTTCCCTTTGCCCGGTGAGGCAATTCACCGGGCACGTCCCCCTCCCCCTGAACCACTTTTCTCATAACCCATAAAGACCATACGACATACTACCCCTACGCTTCACTTCCACATGGAACCAGACAGAACGGTGTGATATTCTTTATTTATGCTTATTCTAATTGGAGAGAGAAAAGGGTGAGTACAAGGCGCAAAGGGAGGGCCCATGAAGAAGACCTGCATGTCGGTAAAACTGGTGTTGATATTCTCTGTTATTATGGCGGCAATTATTTATCCGGCGGAGTGGACCGATGCCCAATCGGACGTGAGGCTCTCGAAAGGGCAGACCGTTTATGTCCCCGTGTACTCCCATATTTACTACGGGGACAGGGAAACACCCTATTACCTCGCCGTCACGGTGAGCATCAGAAACATCGATCAGACAAACCCCCTTGTGGTGACGGACGTTGATTACTATGACACCAACGGCGTGCTCCTGAAGAAGTATCTCGATAAGCCTGTCCGGCTCGGGCCTAACGGGTCGACCCGTTTTGTGGTGAAAGAGTCGGATGACAAGGGCGGCTCCGGGGCCAATATCATTGTGGTGTGGAGAGCGGAGAAACAAGTGAACGCGCCCATCGTGGAATCCATAATGATAGGGACCCGTAATCAGCAGGGCATCTCTTTTACCTCTCGCGGGCAGGCGGTCGGGGAAAGCGGCAAGTAGGGCGGACACCGTGTGGCTGCGGAGGCTTCTTCAATAATATATGGATCTTGAAAGTTTCGTCTCTTCTGCGGTAATCCTGCTTTTGGTGGCCTCGGTCATGGTGATCCTCTTCAAACACCTCGGCCTCGGGACGATGGCAGGCCTTCTGGTGGCGGGCATAATCGTGGGGCCTCATACGCCCGGTCCCTATATCACGACCCATGTGGAGGGGTTGCGGAGTTTCGCCGAGCTTGGGGTGGTGCAGCTGCTTTTCGTCATTGGTCTCGAGATGAGGCCGTCGCGCCTGTGGGCGCTGAGGCGGCACGTCTTCGGTCTCGGCTCGCTTCAAATCCTCCTCACCGGCGGCGCGGTCATAGCTTATGCCTTCATGAGCGGCTGGGCCCGGGAGCCTTCGCTCGTCATGGGGATGACCATGGCGGTGTCGTCGACCGCCCTGGTCATGCAGATTCTTCAGGAGCGGGGGGAGATCGCAAGCCCCCACGGCGGGGCGACCTTCGGGGTCCTCCTCATGCAGGATGTTTCCATAGTCCCCATGCTGGCGCTCATTCCGGTGCTCGCAGGGAGCGGGGGACTTTCCAGCGGCGTTCCCGGATGGCAGAGGCTCGGGCTCATCGTGGCCCTCCTTCTTTTTGTCGTGGCAATCGGCAAGTTTGGGGTGCCTTTCGCCCTCGAGCGGCTTGCGCGTCAGAGAAACCGGGACGGTTTTCTCATAGTGGCCATGCTCTCAGTCTTTCTCGCCGCCTGGGCCATGCATAGGGCCGGCCTTTCCCTTGCCCTCGGGGCCTTCCTCATGGGTATGCTCCTGTCCGGCTCCCGGTACGCGATGCAGATTCAGGCATACATCGAGCCCTATAAAGGAATCCTCATGAGCCTCTTTTTCGTGGCCGTGGGCATGTCCATCGACCTCCATTCCATTGCCGGCGACCCATTCGAATTTGTCCAGTGGGCGTTTCTGGTCATATTCGTAAAGGTCATCCTCACCTTCTTTCTCTGCCTCCTCTTCGGAATGAGCCGCTCCGATTCGATTAACGTTTCCTTTCTCCTCGCCCAGGGGGGTGAGTTCGGTTTTGTCCTCCTTACCTCGGCAAAAGTCCTGAACGTGATCGACGACCATATTTTCGTGTTGGCCATCGCCGTCATATCGGTGAGCATGCTTTTAACCCCTCTCATGGCAAAACTCGGCTATTATATGTCGGGCAGACTTCGCCGCAGCAAGGCCGGACCCCGGGGCGTCCAATTTCATGATGAAGCGGAGGGGCCGAAGGGAAGGGTCATCCTCGGGGGCTACGGGAGAGTGGGTCATGTGGTGGCAGTGCTTCTCAATGCGAGCCGGGTGCCTTTCATTGTCTTTGATAATGACCCTGCCCGGGTGGCCCAGGGGAAAAAGGACGGCTTCGATGTCCACTTTGGAGATATAGATAACCCGGAGCTGATGGCTGCAGCCCACATGGAGCGGGCAGCCCTCGTGGTGCTTACCGTGGACAGCGAAAAGACCGCCCTCAAGGCGATCTCCATTCTCAAAAACAGTTATCCGGCGGTGCCGGTGATCGCGAGGGCCAGGGACCTGGAAGCCAGCGGCAGACTGGTGCAGGCAGGCGCCACATACGCCCTGCCTGAAGCCCTGGAGAGCAGCCTTCGTCTGGCTACCGATACCCTGAGAATGGTCGGGGTTGACCCTGAAAACATCGACCTCCTCGTTTCGGATGTGCGCAGGAAGGACTACGTACTGGTCGATCGGAGCGATTAGGCAAAAAACCTTTCCTATCTGATTTGAGATGGCGCCTCCGGCGCGGTCACGTCCGGTTATAAGGGTTTCTCTTGCAGTGCGGGCGGGTTTCGCCGATAATAGAATCGGCGCGTGCGCCTGTCGGCGCTCCGGAATAGAATTGTGAGAGGAGGACTCGCCGGGTTATGGTTCCTGCCAAAGAGAAAATAGATTTGACCCTCTATCCCCGTGCGGCCCTGCTCAAGGCCTTTAGGGACAGAGAGATGCCCTGCTTCAGCGTGACCTCCGAAGTGGACGTGACTACTCTCGTGAGGTTCGCCAGGACAAAGAACCTGAAGTTTTTCATCACCATGAGCTATGCGCTCTCACGCGCGGTGAACCAAATCCCCGAGCTGAGGCAGCGGTTGATCGGCGGAGAGCTTTATGAGTTCGAGCGGGTCGACCCCGGTTACACGGTCCTCCTTCAAAACAACACTTTCTCCTTCTGCGATTCCCTTCATATGGAGTCATT
The DNA here is from genome assembly GCA_036504895.1 of Syntrophorhabdaceae bacterium. Taxonomy (NCBI): domain Bacteria; kingdom Pseudomonadati; phylum Thermodesulfobacteriota; class Syntrophorhabdia; order Syntrophorhabdales; family Syntrophorhabdaceae; species Syntrophorhabdaceae bacterium. The sequence goes on along the minus strand of DASXUJ010000077.1, from coordinate 603 downwards.
TGCAGAATATTATGATTACGCATCCCGGGCCATCGAAGCGGTGAAAAGGGTCCCTGACCTGGCAATGGAGGAAAAGGACCATATGTTCTTCATCACCGCCATCCCCTGGTTCTCCTTCACCAGCTTCACTCACCCTTATTTCGCCCAATACGCGAGCATACCCCTGCTCACCATAGGCAAACACTTCCCCCGCAGCCGAAACATAGTCATGCCCCTGGCCATACAGGTCCACCACGCGATAGTGGACGGTATCCACATAGGAACGTTTCTCGACCGCCTGAAGGAGACGATTAATGATAAAACGCTCTATAAGGGCAGTCGATAGTCGATAGTCGTTAGTGAATAAAGACAGTCTCTAGTCGCTAGTCTCTGGTCGTTAGTAATCAAAGACTAACGACTCATCTCAGCGGACTTGATGCGGGACAGTTGATTTCAGCGGTAGCAATGATTTTCCATCCATTGTCTTTCGACTAAAGACTAAAGACTAAAGACTAAAGACTAAAGACTAAAGACTAAAGACTAAAGACTAAAGACTAAAGACTAAAGACTAAAGACTAAAGACTAAAGACTAAAGACTAAAGACTAAAGACTAAAGACTAAAGA